>NZ_JBFRPK010000004.1:18186-132202 GCF_041471965.1 Vibrio sp. 10N.261.51.A3 | reverse complement strand
GTAGGTACTGTACAACGCAAGGATGGTGAGATCATTTTCCGTGGCAACGGCGACTTTGAAAAAACTCTAGTAAAAGTTGAAGGTGACCTAGAAGCTAACGGCAGTGCAGCCATCGTTAAAGGTAATGGCGAATGGTTAGCAACTGTTGAGCGTGTGGACAGTGGTTTTGAGATAACTAGTGGCAAGGGAACTATTGTAATTGATAGCCCACGACCTACTCTCCCAGCCTCTCCAGAGCACCCAGATATGGACTTTGATGATACACCTCGTTGGTCTCCAGATTTCGGTGAAGACCGTCCTGAAATGGAAGAGCGTGACCTGACAGTTAAGATCATTAACGGCGAAATCCACATTATCGACGAAAACACCAGTGAGTGGGTAGGTACTGTACAACGCAAAGATGGCGAGCTCGTATTTATTGGCAACGGTGACTTTGAAAAAACACTACTTCGTGTGGAAGGCGATGTTACTTCTGACCAATTCTCTTTAGTCAAAGGCAACGGTCAATGGGTTGCGACTGTTTCAAAAATAGATGACGGTGTACGTATTCAAACAAAGAATCACGATCATGTGTTTGATGGTTCAAACATCGACCGTAGCAAGCTTCAATCTATCGACCCAACTAAACTACAGAAAGCTAAATCCGCTATTCAACAACGTTTACGCGGCTAAAATTCAACCTGAGTTGAATCCGCTCACCCGATAATAGTTACTCCTATTATCGGGTGTTCTACTCACTAGCTAAGGAAAGCGATTCGGAATTTGAATATGAAACGCCTTCTATTAATACTTGCTTCAATCTTCCCTTTTTACTCATCTGCAAATGACACCCTTATTGAATCTATTGAGCGTTTTACTGATATTTTTTCCGTCAGCTTATCTCAAAATCCAGACAACGAGAAAACGGTTGCCACTCTTGATATAAATTATCAAATCAATGATAAGTTGCGTGTTTTTGGAGAAGTTGATACTCAAGAATACTGGCAAGCCGGTGTTGGCTACTCTTTCTGGCAAGGCGATACGTACTACACTGAAAATACGGTAAAAGTCAGTGAGCATGAAATCACAACGGGAATCTTTGCCGCGAAGCTAATCCATGAGCAATGGACATTAATCGGAGATCTTAATTACAACTACATGGATAGAGATTTCGATGCTTGTCTTCCAAACTTATGCGTGGAATATAGAGCCTCTGATACATTCGATTATAGCGCTGGCGCTCTGTGGAGCCCGATTCAATATGCTGATTTTCTTTACAAATTCAACCAAGAAATCGGATTCAAAAAAGATACCCAAGACTTTTATATTAAAGATGATACTACTACGAGATCTAGACATATCAGAAATGAAACTAGGACCAACATTCATTATCACGAAGTAGCTGTATTCTTTAACTTGAAGTACGTAAAACCGTCCGTTACCTACACCATATACCCTGAAAACAAAAACTATGTGGAATTCGGTTTAGCCTTCGATTTCTAGCTATTTAATAACTGTTTAAGCTCATCTCGTAGCTCTTGGTGTTGCCCATTAGTTTGATACTTCTTGTGATAGAAAAACTCAAACTCCACAGGACGCATTGAAAATGGAGGCTCATGAATCCGTAAGCCAATGGTTTTTGCTAATTGGATCATGCTAACCGGAACCGCAGCAATGTAGTCAGTCCCTTTTACTGCTAAGATCAAGTTAGTTAGATTTCGAACTTCAATTGCCACATCACGTGTGAAGCTCTTTTCGGAAAGAAAGTCGACTATTTGAGTATCTTGTCGAAGTAACTTCAAGGTTACATGCCGTGCTTCAAGAAACTCATCCATCGAAATCTTCTCACCAAATTGACTGTTTTCAGGATCACTCATAAGAAGCAGTCTATCAGTAGTTGCAAATTCAGACGCTAAACTTGACTGTTTAGGTAAACCAGTATCGACCACTAAATCTACTCGATTGAGTCGGATATCCTCGACAACATTCTCTACAGAAATTGGGGATTCAACTAACTGAACACCATTGAGCATGGGCATTTTGTGGAGCAGATTCGCAGGCATATAAACCGTAAAATCACGCTTTCTTGATACTGCACCTTCCATCAGCTCTAAAGCATCAGATAATTGACCTGCCAATTTGTGAGCCATTGACGTTGGTTCTATTGAACGCCCTACTCTTACGAACAACGCATAGCCTACCACCGCTTCAAACCTCTTGATTGCAGCACTGACCGCAGGTTGAGTTAGCTCTAACGATTCAGCCGCTTTGGTTATCGATCTTTGTTGATATACAGAGAGGAATGGCTTTACTAAATTGAGATCAAACACGCTTTACTCCATCAAAACGGTGTACTCTTAGTGTAACAAAAAAGCCGAATGCTAGAAGCAATTCGGCTTTAATATTATCCAACAATGTTATGTAGAACTGTCGCTATTAGTGCTCGCGCGTCGCTCGGAATTGAACTTCAGGGAAACGTTCAGAAGCTAGGTTCAAGTTCACCATAGTTGGTGCGATGTAAGACAGGTTGTCACCGCCATCTAGCGCAAGGTTAGATTGGTTCTTACGTTTGAATTCTTCTAGTTTCTTAGCGTCATCACATTCAACCCAGCGAGCTGTTGCAACGTTAACACCTTCGTAGATAGCTTCTACGTTGTATTCCGCTTTCAAGCGCGCTACAACCACGTCGAACTGAAGTACACCAACCGCACCAACGATCAGATCGTTGTTCTGCATAGGACGGAATACTTGTACTGCGCCCTCTTCTGAAAGCTGAACTAAGCCTTTTAGAAGTTGCTTCTGCTTAAGTGGATCGCGTAGGCGAATACGACGGAATAGCTCAGGTGCGAAGTTAGGAATACCAGCGAACTTAAGGCTCTCACCTTGAGTAAAGGTATCACCAATCTGGATAGTACCGTGGTTATGTAGACCGATAATATCACCCGCGTATGCTTTCTCAGCACGAGCACGGTCACCCGCCATGAAGGTTACCGCATCAGAGATACTTACACTCTTACCAGTACGAACATGGTTCATCTTCATACCTTGGTTGTAAGTACCCGAAACGATACGCATGAATGCGATACGGTCACGGTGTTTAGGGTCCATGTTTGCTTGGATCTTAAATACGAAACCAGAGAACTTCTCTTCTGTCGCTTCAACATCACGTTCGTTCGCTTGACGCGTTTGAGGTGCTGGAGCCCATTTCGTTAGACCATCAAGCATGTGGTCAACACCAAAGTTACCCAATGCAGTACCGAAGTAAACCGGCGTTAGTTCACCCGCTAGGAACAGTTCATGATCAAACTCAGGACAAGCACCGATAACAAGCTCTAGCTCTTCACGTACGCTTTCCGCAAGATCAGCACCTACTGCTTCATCTAGCTCAGGGTTATCGAGACCTTTGATGATACGAACTTCTTGGATCTCGTGGCCGTGGCCAGATTCATACAAGATCGTTTCATCACGGTGAATGTGGTAAACACCTTTAAACTCTTTACCACAACCAATTGGCCATGAGATTGGAGCGCAAGCCATACCTAGCTCGCTCTCTACTTCATCAAGCACTTCCATTGGGTCACGAACGTCACGGTCAAGTTTGTTCATAAACGTTACGATTGGCGTATCACGCAGACGCGTTACTTCCATTAGTTTACGAGTACGATCCTCGACACCTTTCGCAGCATCGATAACCATCAAACATGAATCAACCGCTGTTAGCGTACGGTACGTATCTTCCGAGAAATCTTCGTGTCCTGGAGTATCTAGTAGGTTTACTAGGCAATCATTGTATGGGAATTGCATTACCGACGTAGTTACCGAGATACCACGTTCTTTTTCCATCTCCATCCAGTCAGATTTAGCGTGCTGGTTAGAGCCACGGCCTTTTACGGTACCCGCTTTTTGAATCGCGTTTCCGAATAAAAGAACTTTTTCAGTAATCGTGGTTTTACCCGCATCCGGGTGAGAGATAATCGCAAACGTTCTACGTTTGCTCACTTCTTGTTGGAAAGACATAGTCGCCCTTTGCTGATCTAAAGCGTAAAAAGGGCAAGTAGATAATACTTGCCCTTGAATTCTGTGTGCGGATTATACAGAAAGCGTATCACTTTCTAAAGGGTCAGTTTACACCCTATTTTTTGGCTAATTTTGTGATTAGCTATCTAGTTAGCGAAAAGACGTAACATGACTAGCTAAAAGACATAAAAAGATAGCTCATAATGATGGCATCTTCGTTGCCTTGTTTAGTTGGATAGTAATTACGACGGCGATCAACTTCGTTGAAGCCTGCCTTTTCGTAAAGATTAAACGCGTTCACATTACTTTCGCGAACTTCCAGCCAAGCGCTTTCAGCATCAGCTTGTTCACATATATCAAGGAAATGTTCAGTTAGTGCCTTACCATAACCTTTGCCTTGCTTGCTTGGGTCTACCGCAATATTAAGCAGCGTCACTTCACCAACAATATTTTGAGCGAAGAAATAGCCCACCACTTGTCCATCAACTTCAAGGACATGATGACAAGCGCCTCGGCTATCAAGATCTCGGATCATATTTTCAGACCAAGGGTGAGAATGCGCGGCCTGCTCTATCTTCCAAATGGCGTCTAGGTGTTGTTGTGAAGTCGGTAAAAATTGATTAGCCATAAGCACAAATTTGTTGCCATAAGTCGCGGCGGTGTTGGTTGTTACCGTTAATGTCAGACAGTAATGGCGATTGAAGTGTTTTAGCCTTCAGCTCTTGAGCCGACTCACAACCAGCAAACCATATCCACTCAACCGAACCTAAATCCACAGTAGACAAGTGTTGCGGTTGAAGGTGTAAAGCCTGAGATAAGTCGAGCTTGATACTTTTGAGTACTCGCTCAAACATCACGGCGAGATCTTCCTGAGGTTTTTCAGGCGAAACCAACAGTAACTTGCAATCGCTCGAGAGCGGAGTCAATTCAGATTCATAACCTGCTAAACGCTCTGGGTGACTTAGTTCCCATTGGCTAATGCCCATCTCATGTAGGTATTGCGCGTGTGTTTGTGACATATCTAGCGGTAGTAACCTTAAGTTTATTGGAGCCAAAGTTTATTGAAACCAGAAGTTTGTTAGAACTAGTTTTGTGAAAGCTGCCTCTATTGAAAGAGCGCTTATTAGAGCAGGGCTGATACTAACAAAAAATAAAGGAGCATCAAGCTCCTTTATTTAGACTAAATCAGTTTGTATCTTGTTGCGTGATAAATCAGCTTATAAGTCGTTGAACTCGGGGCTGTAAGCAATCTCACCAGCATGTCCAGCAAACGCACCGTTTACCAATTCAATCGCTTGGAAAGCACCTTCAGGCACATCCCAAACACAACTCAGGCCAAACTCGCTCGCAGCCTTGAAACCAAAGCGGCTGTAATAAGCAGGGTCACCCAACACAACGCAAGCTGGGTAACCAAAATCAACCAAAGTGGAAAACGCATCTTCAACTAGAGATTTGGCAATGCCTTGGTTGCGGAACTCTTCTTTCACAGCGAGAGGCGCAAGCCCTTGCCAGTTATGATCGTCGCCATCAAGAGTGATAGGGCTAAACATCAGGTGACCAACCACCTCGCCTTCATCAGAACAAGCCACCAGCGATAGCGTTAAATGGCTATTCTCACGCAAGCTCATAACCAAGTTAGCTTCTGCATCTGTTTCAAAAACAGATTTCAATAAACGCTCAATGACAAGTATATCTGCCGGTGCTTCAGTTCGAATAAGCATTCATTACCTCACTTTGTGTATCTGGGGATTGTACTCCCTTCTGCACAAAATCAGCTAATTGATTTAACAAAGTTTTCATAGGAGTCGGCAATAAGTCCAAATCTACGCTATCCATCAAGTTTTTAACTTCTAAACCGAGCTCGGTATCGCCTTCAATAGACAGTCTACGTTGGAAGAAAAGCGTATCTGGGTCTTCTTTACGCCCCGCAATCAACACAAGATCGTTAAGATTGCCGCTAAAGCTTACATCTTCAACCACCTCTTTATCAGCTACAACCAGTTGCTCATTTTTGTAGCTAATACACCAACTTAACCCCATGTCTTTTATTGAGACTTTCAGCCATTTGTCTTCTAAAAACTCAAAGTCACCGTCCTCTAAAGCTTCCTTGAATACATTCTTAAGCGCCTCCAATAAGGCTCTTTTTTGTACTGTTTTAGGCAATAACTGGACTGGAGATCGCAAAATTGATGCGGCATTTTGAACTAGTTGAGTGCGAATCTTGTTTATCACGTGACTTATCCGTAACTTTGTCAATAATATGGAATGCATCATAGATGATGTTGAGATCTCAGTTACTGTTATGTATCAAATTAACTTCTGTTTGATACTCGACCTTTAATATCCTGAAAATCACAGTTATAGTAACTCAGGTAATGAGAATTACAGCGGATCGCTGCACTCACAGGTAAATATCGATAGCCACACAAAAAGTAATAAATATTTATCGATAGTGAATATTCAAGCTCTTGGAGAATTGGTAGTACTTTGATGCCTCCCCAACAACTACAACATTGGTTTACCCAGCTAACTGCAAATAGTCCGTTCTTTTTTGCAGTACTTGATGCTCAACATAACTATTTTATGGTGAATGAGCGTTACTGCGATATTGCTGGTTTGAGTCAAACAGAGCTTGCAGGCATGAATGATCGCCAAACATTGGGCGAACAGTTCTACCAACATCTCAAGCCTTACTATGAGCGTGCATTCAGTGGCGAAACGATTGAGGCCGAAGTCACCCTCAACGAAACAGACCTCGATACCAGCCTTCATTTCAGCCTATCTCCGCTTACCAATGGCAACAAAACCGACTACATCGTCTTTCACGCCTTCGACACATCAGAAAACCAAGTACTTGTCCGTTCTTTAGAAGAATCCGAAGCCAAATTCCACAAACTATCTCAACTACTCCCTGACGGATTACTGCTCGTTGAAAGTGACTATATCTTGTCATCCAACCCAGCGGCAGCGCGCCTGCTTGGCTTTAACTCAACCACAGAGTTAATTGGCGAACAGCTGGGACGCCTATTTATCGATGAACAAACCAAAACAGTCTTCAATAATAACCTCAGCTCTATTATTTCTGAGTCTGGTTTGGTTTGCTTAACGGGTGCGCGATGCGGCTTTGAACGTAAGGTCCAGCTCAACATCGACTCCACCACCGTTCTTGGAAGCAACACTCAGCTGGTGCTTATTCAAGACGCACAAGAAACCGCAAAACAATACACACCAGCAAACAGTGAAGATGCCTACATAGATGCACTGACCAAGCTCTACAACCGAGTTGGGTTTACTAAGCGTCTTGAGCAGTTCATTCACAACGATACGCCGGTGGTGATGCTCTACTTAGACATTGATAACTTCAAGAATATCAATGACTCACTTGGTCATCACATCGGTGACAAGGTGATAAAAGAGGTCGCTTCGCGCCTTAAACGCTTACTGCCTCGTAAGGCCGTGATTGGGCATTTAGGCGGGGATGAGTTTGGTATTATCTTGCCAGAACCTGAACATCAGCGAACACCTGAAATGCTCGCTGAAAAGATCATATCCCTTATCAACCAACCCTTCGATCTTCACCACTTTAGCAAACGCTTAGCCTGCTCAATTGGTAGCGTGAATTTTCCTCAAGATGGGACTGATGCTCGTATCTTGCTGCAAAATGCAGACACAGCAATGTATGAAGCCAAAGATCGTGGTCGCAACCGCCTGATCAAGTTCAACGAACAGATGAACAAAGAAGCGCGCATGCGACTGTGGCTTGAGATAGAGCTACAAAAGGCGCTGCAACAAAATGGACTTGAGGTTTGGTATCAACCAAAAGTGAATGCCCGTGACTTCACCATCAACGGCGCTGAAGCTCTAGTACGTTGGAAGCACCCTGTCGAAGGTTATATCAGTCCTGCTGCGTTCATTCCTGTGGCAGAGCGAGCTGGACTTATTGAACAACTTGGCCGAGTGGTAATGCGTGAAGTGTTTGCTACGGTTAAGCGCTGGAAGATGCAAGGTATCCTTCCAGGTCGTGTCGCGATCAACCTATCTCCAGAACAGTTTGGTAACCCAAAGCTGATTGATTATATGGAAAAATTGCTGCGTTCGACCGAGCTTGATCCAAGTGCGATTACGTTTGAGCTAACGGAAAGCGCGGTAATGAGTGATAGTGAACACACACTTCAAATGCTTAACGCCATCAAGAAACTTGGCTTTGCTCTCTCCATTGATGATTTCGGTACAGGTTACTCTTCACTGTCTTACCTTGCTCGCTTCCCAATTGATGAGCTTAAAATAGACCGTGCTTTCATCTCTGATATCGATACCCTACCAAAGCAAATTACCGTAATTGAAAACATCATCAACCTAGGTAAATCTCTCGATTTGACCGTGGTTGCAGAAGGTGTCGAAACCAGTGAGCAAGCGACTCTGCTGTCTAACCTCAACTGTAGTTCGATTCAAGGCTTCCACTTCTATCGTCCGCAACCAAAACAAGATGTCGAAGAGTTGTTTGCTCAAAACCGCCGTCATAAGAACTGATTAGACGATTCCAATACGCACCTCATTCAAAACCAAAGCAACACACAAAACTACCACTCGTCAGTACCTCAAACGGAGTAAAAGCAGATTTATCCATCTAAACCTGCCTTACATCAATTCCGTCATTCACAATTCTTCATAAAATGCTCGCTTCAACTTAATTCTACTGGTAGTGAGCAAATGGAACTCTTATGCCCAGCGGGTAACTTACCTGCTTTGAAAACCGCTATTGATTGTGGTGCGGATGCTGTCTATATCGGATTCAAAGACGATACCAATGCCCGACACTTTGCAGGCCTAAACTTTGCGGGTAAAAAGCTCGATCGTGCTGTGCAGTATGTGCATGACCACAACAAGAAAATTCATGTTGCCCTAAATACGTTTGCTCACCCAAATGGCTTCGACCGTTGGACTAATGCCGTAGACAACGCCGCTGCTCTGGGTGTTGATGCGTTGATCATCGCAGACATCGCGGTGCTTGAGTACGCAGCAAATAAGTATCCAGATCTCGAACTGCACCTATCAGTGCAAGCATCTGCGACCAATGCGGCGGCTATCGACTTCTACCATAAAAACTTCAACGTTAAGCGTGTCGTACTACCGCGTGTGTTGTCGATTCATCAGGTCAAACAGCTTTCTCGTAACATCACTTCTGACGTTGACCTTGAAGTATTCGCTTTTGGTAGCTTGTGCATCATGGCAGAAGGCCGTTGCTACCTCTCTTCATACATGACAGGCGAATCACCAAATACCGTTGGTGCTTGTTCTCCCGCAAAATACGTTCGCTGGCAAGAAACAGAAACTGGCCTCGAGTCTCGCTTGAACGAAATCCTTATCGATAAGTATGAAGCAGGTGAGAACGCAGGTTACCCAACGCTGTGTAAAGGCCGCTTTGAAGCCGAGATCGATGGTGAACGTAAGCGCTATCACGCACTTGAAGAGCCAACCAGCCTCAACACGCTATCCATGTTGCCTGAGCTTTTCGCGGCAAACGTTGCCTCAGTGAAGATTGAAGGTCGCCAACGCAGCCCGGCTTATGTTGAACAAGTCACTCGCACGTGGCGCGCAGCTATCGATCGCTACTTAGCGAACCCAGAACAATACCAAGTGGAACAAGCTTGGAATGCGACACTGGCGAATGTATCGGAAGGTACACAAACCACGCTTGGCGCTTATCACCGTAAATGGCAATAGAGCCAAATGGAGAACTCAATGAAATACGCATTAGGCCCTCTACTTTATTTTTGGCCAAAACAAGACGTTGAAAGCTTCTATGAGCAAGCGAAATCAAGCTCAGCCGATATCATCTACCTAGGTGAAGCGGTGTGTTCAAAGCGTCGTGAGATGAAAGCGAAACACTGGATGGACATTGCTAAAGAGCTGTCGGCTTCAGGTAAGCAAGTCGTACTTTCCACCATGGCATTGCTAGAAGCACCAAGCGAAGTCAACATCATGAAGAAGTACATCGATAACGGTGACTTTGCGATCGAAGCCAATGATGTGTCTGCAATTCAACTGGCCAGCGAAAGCAAAGTACCTTTCGTGGTTGGCCCGGCAGTAAACACCTACAACGCACGCACCCTGAACCTATTCTTGAAACAAGGCATGACGCGTTGGTGTATGCCGGTTGAGCTTTCTCGCGAATGGCTAAGCAACGTAATGACCCAGTGCGAAGAGCTAAATATTCGTAACAAGTTCGAAGTTGAAGTGTTTAGCCACGGCTACCTGCCGCTTGCTTACTCAGCACGCTGCTTTACCGCTCGCGCTGAAAACAAAGCTAAAGACGATTGCGAAACCTGCTGTATCAAGTACCCAACAGGGCTACAAGTAGAAAGCCAAGAAGGCCAATCAGTCTTCAACCTTAACGGTATTCAGACGCAATCAGGCTACTGCTACAACCTAGTCAATGATTTACCGAACATGCACGACCTGGTTGATGTGGTTCGTTTAAGCCCTCTCGGTATCGATACCTTCTCTGAAATCAATAACTTCAGATCGAACGAGCAAGGTCAAAAACCGATGAAGATTGAAAGCCGCCAATGTAATGGTTACTGGCATCAGCTTGCAGGTTTAGACGTTAAGAACATCTAGTTCCTCGCATTGGACTAACCAGCAACAGATACAAAAAAGGTCTAGCGTTCGCTAGACCTTTTTAATGCGACTTAAGAAACACGGCCTATGCCGTCGCTGTTTCCATCGGTGAGGCATCGAGCTTCTTTAAGTCTTTGTAGAGCATTACCATCACCACCACACTTAGTGCGATGTTAGACAGTGGGTACGCAATCCAGATCCCCGGCACACCATACAACTTAGGCATAATGTACAAGAACGGTAGTTGGATAAGCATATTACCTATAGTCACAAACATCGCCTTGCTGCCCTTGTTCACCGCTTGATAGTAAGCAGCTGCGACTACCAAGAAGCCATCCAGCGCCAGTGCAAACATGTGAAGGCGAATACCCAACACGGTGTACTCAACCAACTGAGGTTCGTCTGAGTTAAATACTGATACAAACTCACGTGGGAACGCATTGAGAAGCAGCACGAACGCCACACCAATCAATACCGAACTCATCATCGCAATCTTAAGTAGCTTGCGGATGTTTGCTTGGTTACGCGCACCATGGTTGTAGCTCACCAATGGTTGCATGCCGTTGGCGATACCTTCAGCCGTGAGATAATAAACCGTCACGATGTAGCCCAAAATCGCGTAAGCACCGATCATCAACTGGTCGCCATATTGAGAGAACAACGCATTGTGCAACGCCACCATCATCGAACCATAAGCGTACATAAAGAAGCTTGATGTACCAATGGCGAAGATTTGTGGAATCACATCCAGCTTCAATCTCAACTCATTCCAACGTAAACGTAGGTTTGCTCGACGCGAGAAGAAGTAAGCCAAGCCGAGAGCCGTTACTACAAACTGGGCAATCGCTGTTGCTAATGCTGCACCCATCAACTCCCAGCCATAGAGAGCGATAAACAGGTAATCGAGCACGATATTAATCACCGCACCAACGATCATCAGTATCGTCGCTAAGTTCGGACTGTCATCGTTACGCAGTAGAAACGGCATCGCGATCGAACCTAGCGTGAAGACACTAGCACCAATCAGAATGTGTAAGTACTGCAGACCAAGTTCATACACTCGCCCTTCAGCGCCCTGCCAAAGCAAGAAGTTATCAGCAAACAAGAACAGCAATGCAGAGACAATAGGCGTTATCGCTAACAACAAGGTTAAGCCCGTTGCTAAGATCTGCTTAGCGCCTTGAGTATCTTTTTCACCTTGGCGAATCGAGACAAGCGCACCTGTGCCCACACCCACCAACATACCAATACCAAGAATCGAACCAATCACAGGCCACGCAACATTGATACCTGCAAGTCCATCAGCCCCCACATAGCGGCCAATGAAGATGCCATCCACCACTTGGTACAGGCCATTAACCAACATGGCCGCCACGGTAGGGATTGTGTATCGCCAAAATTGACGACTAATTGAGTTACTCATTTCTTACTCTACTTTCATTTGTGAGTCGCATATCAACAAGATATGACTCGAAAAATTAGTTAACAAGGCTAACTAAATATCTAAATTATTTACTTTAAAGCTTTATTTAATAATAGGTTTAACTGCTGAGATTCTTGCTCAGACAAACGGCTTTCCAGTATCTGTGCCATGACCTGATAGATCTTACTTTCTTCTTCCAAGCCGACTTCCGCTTTGCTGGTCAGTACGACCAACTTAGACCTCGCATCTTCGAGCGAAGCTTTACGCTCAACGAGACCTTTTCTCTCTAACCTTTGAACCATAGTAGTTGCTGAAGGCTTGGTTACTTGCATTTCAATCGCCAGATCTGTCAATCGGATCGGTTCAGGAGAGGCTTGAATGACCTTCAAATAGTCATATTCATTGAAGCTCAATTGGCAAATAGGATCTTCATTTACCTGAGTGCGCCATATCTTAGAGGCGAAGCGCTCAATCTTTTCTAAATTCTGGTTCAGCATACTCACCTAATCAAAGAATAGCATTTAGTTAGCAAGGCTAACTATTTTAGTGTTGTTTAAATAAAAAGCAATCAAAACGAGATGAAGATCATAAAAAAGGAGCATAAAAAAACCGCTGACAGACAGCGGCTTTTCGGAATCAAAATGTGTTGCTTACTTAGCGTTGGCTTCTTCTTCGGCCTCAGCCAGCTTAACTTGCGCTAAGTGCTCAGCTTTAAGTGTGGTGAAGATACGGCTTAACTCTAAGAAAGAGTAACGATGTTCTACGTATTCATACACGTTAAAAGAAACCGCTAACTTGTACAAAGAGATAGCATTCGCGTAATCACCATTCATATGGTAACGCTTAGCAAGGTAGAAGTACGTCTCTGTTAGACGCTGCGCAAGTAACGTGTTGTCACGAGTACCGGTTAAGATCGCCTTGAAAGCCTGCTCTTCAGTAATGTCATCAAGCATAATCGCGACTAATACCCAACCCCACTGCTCATCACGGCTCTCGTAACGTTTTTGCAAATCAAGCTTAGCCTGCTCTGGCGTCAGCTCATGCTGAATGATGTACAACCACAGAGCGCGAAACGGATCGCTAGGATCGTCGGCATAGTGCTTCATCATCTCTTCATTGGCTAAGTCGTAACGCTCGCCATAGTAAAGCGCGATAGAGCGGTTCCTTTCTGCGTAAGAGTTTGCAGGATCAAGCTCTAACGTAGAATCAAAAGATTCATAAGCCGCATCAAACTCCCCTACCTGCGTAAAGTAAACACCCAAAAGATTGAAGATATCAGGTTGAGCAGGGTTCAATGAAAGAGATTGGTTGAAGTCGAGACGCGCGAGATCACGCAGGCCAACACTGTCGTAGTAGTTACCACGTTCAAACAGCATCTTAGCTCGAACTTCATCGTTCAAATCTGGGCGCTGTAATAACTGACTAAGACGTGCAATTTGAACTTCTTGCTGAACGCTTGGTTGCAGTGGCACAGCCATCGGTGGATAAACCCAACTTGAGGTGTTATCTGATGTTGTCGCACAACCTGTTAGTACAAGCAGTAAACACATACTCGCGGTTTGAAACCATTTCACAAATAATTACTCCTGTTATGACCGCAATAAAAAAGGGGAGCGATATGCTCCCCTTTATAACATGCTTTGTTGACGATAGGTTAGAAATCACTAAAAAGCGATATCACCATCGACACACTGAGAATTACTCAGCAGCAGGTGCTTCGCCTTCAGCTGGCGTTTCAACTGCTTCTTTCATACTTAGACGTACACGGCCTTGACGGTCAATTTCAAGAACCTTAACAGGAACTTCTTGACCTTCAGTTAGGTAGTCAGACACTTTCTCAACGCGCTTGTCAGCGATTTGAGAGATGTGTACTAGACCATCTTTACCTGGAAGGATAGTAACGAATGCACCGAAGTCAGCTAGACGAGCAACTTTACCTTGGTAAATGCGGCCAACTTCAACTTCAGCTGTGATCTCTTCGATACGACGGATAGCTTCTTTAGCAGCTGCGCCTTCAGTAGCAGCAATCTTGATTGTGCCATCGTCTTCGATTTCGATTGTAGTACCAGTTTCTTCACAAAGAGCACGGATAACTGCGCCGCCTTTACCGATAACATCTTTGATCTTATCAGAGCTGATTTTCATTGTGTGGATACGTGGAGCGAATTCAGAGATATCTTCACGAGCACCAGAGATAGCTTCATCCATTACAGAAAGGATGTGCTTACGTGCACCTTGCGCTTGGTTAAGTGCAATTTGCATGATCTCTTTAGTGATACCTTCGATCTTGATGTCCATTTGAAGTGCAGTGATACCAGCGTTAGTACCTGCTACTTTAAAGTCCATGTCACCTAGGTGATCTTCGTCGCCAAGGATGTCAGAAAGAACAACGAAATCGTCGCCTTCTTTAACAAGACCCATTGCGATACCCGCAACAGAAGCTTTGATTGGAACACCAGCATCCATAAGAGCTAGAGATGTACCACATACAGAAGCCATTGAAGAAGAACCGTTAGATTCTGTGATTTCCGATACAACACGAACTGTGTATGGGAATTCTTCAACAGAAGGCATTACTGCTTGGATACCACGTTTAGCAAGCTTACCGTGACCAATTTCACGACGCTTAGGAGAACCAACGAAACCAGTTTCACCTACACAGTATGGAGGGAAGTTGTAGTGTAGAAGGAAGTTGTCTTTCTTCTCACCCATCAGGCTGTCGATGATTTGAGCATCACGTTGTGTGCCAAGCGTTGCAGTAACAAGTGCTTGAGTTTCACCACGAGTGAATAGAGAAGAACCGTGTGTACGTGGAAGAACACCAGTACGTACGTCTAGCGCACGAACCATGTCTTTTTCACGGCCATCGATACGTGGGTTGCCAGCGATGATGCGGCTACGTACTACGTTTTTCTCTAGAGAACCAAGCATGCCGCGGATTTCGCGCTCATCTAGGTTTTCGTCTTGTGCAATTAGAGCTTCAACAACGTCGTTCTTGATTACGCCAACTTGCTCGTAACGAGCCATTTTCTCAGTGATCTGGTACGCGTCAGATAGACGAGTTTCAGCAAGTTCAGCAACTTGAGCTTTAAGCTCAGTGTTAACTGCTGGTGCTTCCCAGTTCCAAGATGGAGTTGCAACTTCAGCAGCAAACTCGTTGATTGCTTTGATTACAACTTGTTGTTGGTCGTGACCGTAAACAACAGCTGAAAGCATTTCTTCTTCAGATAGGTTATCTGCTTCAGATTCAACCATAAGTACTGCGCCTTCTGTACCAGACACAACTAGGTCTAGTTTAGAGTTTTCAAGCTCAGTATTTGATGGGTTAAGAACAAGTTCGCCGTCGATGTGACCAACACGTGCAGCACCGATAGGACCATTGAATGGAGCACCAGAGATAGCAAGCGCAGCAGATGTTGCGATCATAGTGATCATGTCTGGGTTTACGTCAGGGTTGATAGAAACAACCGTAGCGATAACTTGAACTTCGTTTTTAAACGCACTTGGGAAAAGTGGACGAATTGGACGGTCAATCAGACGAGCTGTTAGTGTTTCGCCTTCAGATGGACGACCTTCACGCTTGAAGAAACCACCAGGGATTTTACCCGCAGCGTATGTACGCTCTTGGTAGTTTACTGTTAGTGGGAAGAAGTCTTGACCTGCAACTGCTTCTTTCTTAGCAACAACAGAAACGAATACTGAAGTATCGTCCATAGTCGCCATTACAGCAGCAGTAGCTTGACGTGCAATTACGCCCGTTTCTAGAGTAACGGTGTGGTTACCGTACTGGAACGATTTTACAACTGGTTTTTCAAACATTGTATATCCTTAGCTCTAAAGTCAGACTTTAGATTAAGTGAATAATGACTCAAGACATTACCAATCGCGACTAGTGAAAAGGGACTTAGGATGGTGACTCTTTGTATGTGTTCATACGCCGAATTAAGACCAAATCCGCCTTTGAATAGTCGCGACCTATTGGCCGACATCTGTGACTGTAATCTCTTGAGAGGTTGATTGCCAAACGCTGAAAACGCTATAGGCGGGCGTAGTATAAACTATTTTTATTAGGAGATATATTTCCTATCAGAAAAAGCCAGATGATATTCTGAGCATCCAGCCTAGCATTTTCTTACAGGCACAAAAAAAGGAGCATAAATGCTCCTTTTCTTCAAACTGTCTTTGCAGACATCGCTATTAGCGACGTAGGCCTAGACGCTTGATTAGGTCTTGGTAACGAGCAAGGTTTTTGCCTTTCAAGTAATCAAGAAGCTTACGACGGCTAGAAACCATACGTAGTAGACCACGACGGCTGTGGTGATCGTGTTTGTGCGCTTTGAAGTGACCTTGTAGGTGGTTGATAGAAGCAGTAAGTAGTGCTACTTGTACTTCTGGTGAACCTGTGTCGCCTTCAGATTGTGCGTATTCTGCAACGATTGCTGCTTTAGTTTCTGCATTCAGAGACATAATTCTCTCCTGATAAGAGTAAGTTTATATTTGTAGCAGCCAATCTCTGATTCAGCCGCTACGCGAGCCGAGGATTATAGGGAAGTTTGTCAGTTGGTGCAATAACAATCGAACCCATTAAAAACAAAAAAAGCGAACCACCTAAATTAGGCGTTCGCTTTCTGTATTATTTACTCGCATTTCAAGGCAAACCGCTAAGATCTGACTCGATATAAGCGCTAAGCTTGTGGCTCTTCATCTCTGAAAACAACCAAACGCTTCGGTGCAACTCGGCCATCTTCAGCAATCTGAGCTACGCCGACAAACAGCTTCTCTTCGCCACTTGTCATACGAACCGTGCCTTCAGTTGGCGCACCAGCAACCTGAACTGGCATACCGTGCTGAACTAGGTCAGTCAGTTCCGCGTTCAGGTTTACTTCTGGTAAGTCTTCAACGGCAGTGTCCATTGGCATCAGCAGTGGATCAAGCAGCTCTTTCGGTGCAATTTCTTGCGCCTGTGCTTGCTCTAGGATCTCGTTTAACTGCTCCAAAGTCACCATACGCTCGTATGGGTACTTTGCGACACCTGTACGACGAAGCATGGTCACGTGAGCACCACAACCTAGCATTTCACCAAGGTCGTCGGTAATTGTGCGGATGTATGTGCCTTTCGAACAATGCACTTCCATTTCAACTTCATCACCTTCAAAGCGAAGCAGTTCAATAGAGTACACAGTGATCTTACGAGACTCACGAGGAACCTCGATACCTGCACGTGCGTATTCGTACAAAGGCTTACCTTGATACTTCAATGCCGAAAACATTGATGGTATCTGATCGGTTTCACCCTTGAAGCTCGCAATGCAACGTTCAAGCTGTTCTTGAGTCACGTTAACATCACGTGTCTCTACCACTTCACCATCAGAGTCAGAGGTATTGGTACGCTCACCAAGCTTAGCGATAACAACGTAGCGCTTATCAGAATCTAGAAGAAACTGAGAGAACTTCGTCGCTTCACCAAGACAAATTGGCAGCATGCCAGTCGCAAGAGGATCCAGAGCACCGGTGTGCCCTGCCTTCTCTGCAAAGTAAATACGCTTTACTTTTTGCAGTGCATCATTAGACGAAATACCAGTCGGCTTATCTAATAGAATTACCCCGTTGATAGGGCGACCTTTACGACGGCGAGCCATTACTCTTCGCCCTTAGACTGAGTTTCGTCAGTGCGGCCAGCTTCTTCTTGCTTACGCTTGTCGTCGTTCAGAACTTCACTTACTAGGTTAGACATACGCATGCCTTCTACTAGTGTGTTGTCGTAAGTAAAACGAACTTCAGGCGTTAGACGGTGGCGAATACGCTTACCAAGAGCCATACGAACTGGCACTTCATGCTCTTTAAGAGCTTTAAGGCATGATTCCGGTGTTTGCTCACCAACACATAGGAAAGTCACGAACACTTTTGCGTAAGCAAGGTCACGAGACACTTCTACGTCTGAGATAGTTACCATACCAATACGTGAGTCACGAACTTCACGTTGTAGGATAAGAGCAAGCTCTTTTTGAAGCTGCTGAGACACACGTTGTGTGCGGCTAAATTCTTTTGACATTTTCTTTTCTCACTTAGAAAGATGGGGGGCTTGGTAATTACCAGCCCCCCATGGTGTATTCAACAACCGATTACTTATTACCTTTACTAGTAATGTTAGTAACCTTAGTCAATATGTCGAGTCGTACAGACTGATTAGTCTAGAGTACGTTTAACCTCAACGATTTCGAATACTTCGATCTGGTCACCAACGCGAACGTCGTTGTAGTTCTTAACGCCGACACCACACTCGTAACCGTTCTTAACTTCTTGTACGTCATCTTTAAAGCGACGAAGTGACTCTAGTTCACCTTCGTAGATAACAACGTTTTCACGAAGTACGCGGATTGGGTTGCTACGCTTAATCGTACCTTCAGTCACGATACAACCAGCGATTGCACCAAGTTTAGGCGACTTAAATACGTCACGAACTTGTGCAAGACCAATGATCTCTTGACGGAATTCAGGAGCAAGCATACCGCCCATCGCCTGTTTAACTTCGTCAATCAGTTGGTAAATGATTGAGTAGTAACGTAGATCTAGGTTTTCGTTCTGAACCGTGTTACGCGCAGTTGCGTCAGCACGAACGTTGAAACCAAGGATGATAGCGTTAGAAGCTGCAGCAAGCGTTGCATCAGTTTCAGTAATACCACCAACACCAGAACCTACGATGTTCACTTTCACTTCGTCAGTTGACAGTTTCAGTAGAGAGTCAGCAATCGCTTCTACAGAACCTTGAACGTCAGCTTTAAGTACCACGTTAAGCTCAGCAACTTCGCCAGCCGTCATGTTCGCGAACATGTTCTCTAGTTTCGCTTTTTGTTGGCGAGCTAGTTTAACATCACGGAATTTACCTTGACGGTAGTTCGCAACTTCACGTGCTTTACGCTCATCACGTACAACAGTCGCTTCATCGCCTGACGAAGGAACACCAGAAAGACCTAGAATTTCTACAGGAATAGATGGACCTGCAGTTTCGATGTCTTTACCGTTTTCATCACGCATTGCACGAACACGGCCGTACTCTTGACCACAAAGAACGATATCGCCTTTGTTTAGAGTACCAGACTGTACTAGTACTGTTGCAACTGGACCGCGACCTTTATCAAGGCGAGATTCAACAACAACACCAGACGCCATACCTTCTTTAACCGCTGTAAGTTCAAGAACTTCAGACTGAAGAAGGATTGCTTCTAGAAGACCATCGATGTTTGTACCCTGTTTTGCAGAGATGTGAACGAAGATGTTCTCACCTCCCCATTCTTCAGGGATAACGTCGTATTGAGCTAGCTCATTCTTAACGTTGTCTGGGTTTGCACCCTCTTTATCGATCTTGTTCACAGCAACAATCAGAGGAACGCCTGCCGCTTTCGCGTGCTGGATTGCTTCGATTGTTTGTGGCATTACGCCATCGTCTGCTGCAACTACAAGTACAACGATATCTGTCGCTTGAGCACCACGAGCACGCATAGCGGTAAACGCCGCGTGTCCAGGAGTATCAAGGAAAGTGATCATGCCGTTGTCAGTATCTACGTGGTAAGCACCAATGTGCTGCGTGATACCGCCAGCTTCCCCAGAAGCAACGTGTGCTTTACGAATGTAGTCAAGTGTTGAAGTTTTACCGTGGTCAACGTGACCCATGATAGTAACAACAGGAGCACGACCTTCAGCGATAGCATCGCTATCACGGTCAGCTAGTACTGCTTCTTCAAGTTCGTTTTCTTTACGTAGGATTACCTTGTGACCCATTTCTTCAGCAACAAGTTGTGCTGTTTCTTGGTCGATCACTTGGTTGATAGTCGCCATAGCGCCCATCTTCATCATTACTTTGATAACTTCAGTTGCTTTAACTGACATTTTGCTAGCCAGTTCAGAAACAACGATAGTTTCGCCGATAGCAACGTCAGATTTAGCAACAGTTGCTGACTTATCGAAGCCTTGCTGCATTGAAGTTGGTTTAGCAAGCTTACCTTTACCGCCACGACCACGTTGGTTACGACCACCACGGTTGTTTGCAGGTTGGTTAGCAGGAGCTGCTTTCTTCTTGCGACGACGAGGTGCTTTCTCATCTTTCTTATCTGCCGCATCTTCAGCTTCACGAGCGTAAGTAGAAGTAGTCACATGGTAATCCGCAGATTTCTCTTGCTCTTTCTTCTTCTTCTCTTCTTCAGACCAACGTTCTTGGTTCTCTTCTGCTAACTTACGAGCTTCTTCAACAAGCTTAGCTGCTTCAGCTTCTGCTTTACGAGTTGCTTCTAGCTCTTGACGAGCTTTAAGTTCATCCGCTTCTTTTTTCGCTTGTGCGTTAGCGTCTGCATTTTTTGAATTCATGTCTTTTTTAGCCTTTTCAGCTTGTGCGCGTTGAGCCTTCTCTTCAGCTTCACGTTTTGCATCCGCTTCACGTGTTACTTTTTCTTCAGCTTCGCGCTGTGCTTTCTCTGCAGCATCACGTTTCGCTTGCTCTTCAGCATCGCGTTGTGCTTTCTCTTCCGCTTCACGATTAGCTACTTCCTCAGCTTCACGTTTCGCTTCATCTTCAATAGTGCTGCGCTTCACGTAAGTACGCTTTTTACGTACCTCTACTTGAACATCCTTACTCTTACCGCCTCCAGCGGCAACACTTAGCGTGCTGCGGGTCTTGCGTTGAAGAGTTAAACGAGTCGGTTCTGTTTCGCCTGAAGTATCGCCGTGCTCCTTTTTAAGGTGCGTTAGCAATGTTTGCTTCTCTGAATCAGTCACTTGATCCGACCCTGCTTTCTTCATGCCTGCATCAGCAAGTTGTTCAATTAAGCGGTCAACTGGCGTACCAATCTCTTCACTCAGTGCTTTAACTGTTAATTGTGTCATACCGCTTTCTCTCCTTGCTGAATTATTCTTCGTCGCCGAACCAACAGATGTTACGCGCAGCCATAATTAGCTCGCCTGCACGTTCTGCAGTTAGGTCTTCGATGCCTTCTAGTTCATCAACGCCTTGGTCAGCTAGGTCTTCCAATGTCGCAACGCCTTTTGCTGCTAGCTTGTAAGCCATTTCACGCTCAAGACCTTCAAGTGCAAGTAAGTCTTCAGCAGGCTCAACACCGTCGAAAGTTTCTTCTTTCGCTAGCGCTAGAGTAGTCAGTGCGTCTTTTGCGCGGTTACGTAGTTCTTCAACGATACCTTCGTCTAGACCGTCTACTTCAAGAAGCTCGTTCACAGGAACGTATGCTACTTCTTCAAGCGTAGAGAAGCCTTCTTCAACAAGCATTTGAGCAAAGTCTTCTTCAATGTCTAGGTGCTTCATGAAGTTTTCAATAGAAGCAACTGCTTCTTCTTGGTGCTTCTTCTCAAGATCAGCAACAGTCATTACGTTCAGTTCCCAACCAGTAAGTTGAGACGCTAGACGTACGTTTTGACCGCTACGGCCAATCGCTTGTGCTAGGTTATCCGCTTCAACAGCGATATCCATAGAGTGTGCGTCTTCATCAACGATGATTGAAGCAACATCAGCAGGAGCCATTGCGTTGATTACGAATTGAGCCGGGTTATCATCCCAAAGAACGATATCGATACGTTCACCACCAAGATCGTTAGAAACAGCTTGTACACGTGCGCCACGCATACCAACACACGCACCAACTGGGTCAATACGTTTGTCGTTTGTTTTCACAGCGATTTTAGCACGAGAACCAGCGTCACGTGCAGCACCTTTAAGTTCAATTAGCTCTTCACCAATCTCAGGCACTTCAACACGGAATAGTTCAGCTAGCATTTCTGGCTTCGAACGAGTAACGAAAAGCTGGAAACCACGAGCTTCTGGTTTAACTGCGTAAAGAAGACCACGAACACGGTCACCTGGACGGAAGTTTTCACGAGGAAGTTGGTCATCACGAAGGATTACCGCTTCAGCGTTGTTACCTAGGTCTAGAATAATAGTGTCACGGTTAACTTTCTTAACTGCGCCAGTTACTAGCTCGCCTTCGTTATCGATGAACTGCTCAACGATTTGAGCGCGTTCAGCTTCACGTACTTTCTGTACGATAACTTGCTTAGCCGTTTGAGTCGTAATACGGTCAAACGTTACTGATTCGATATCATCTTCAATGAAACCGCCAAGTTCGATCTCTGGGTCATCGTACTTTGCAGCTTCAATAGAGATTTCTTTTGTTGGGAATTCAACTTCCTCAACAGCTTCCCAACGACGGAAAGTTTCGAAATCACCCGTTTTACGGTCAATTTCAACACGAACTTCAATTTCTAGTTCGCTTTTCTTTTTTGTTGCCGTTGCAAGCGCGATTTCAAGCGCTTCAAAAATACGCTCACGAGGAACTGCTTTCTCATTTGAAACAGCTTCTACTACCGCCAAAATTTCTTTGTTCATTAATCTAGCCTCTTAAGCTCTTCTCTCTAGGAGAACTAAAATTTAGGGATCAGGTTAGCTTTCGCAATATTGCTCAGGACGAATTCTTCTTCTTGTCCTTCAACCAATACTTTCACTGTCTCGCCTTCGATAGATTGGATATCACCTTTCCATTTACGACGGTTGCCGACAGCCATTTTCAAAACGATGCTTACCTCGTGACCAATAAATTGTTGGTAATGCTCTGCTTTGAACAGTGGTCTCTCTAAACCTGGTGAAGACACTTCAAGGTTATAAGCCACTGAAATTGGATCTTCAACGTCCATTACGGCACTTACTTGGTGGCTAACTTCAGCGCAATCATCTACATTGATACCGTTTGGTGAATCGATGTAAATACGTAGCGTTGAGTGCTCACCAGCACGAATAAATTCTAATCCAACTAACTCATAACCTGATGCTGCTACTGGAGCGTCAAGCATTTCAGTAAGTTGTCTTTCTAAACCAGTCATTTAACCACTCCAGAAACAAAAAAAGGGCTCAAAGCCCAATTTAAATTCCAAGCAAACATTATCTAAATACATTTACAAATGCTTAGATAACAAAAAACCCCGTATAAGCCGGGGTTTTTGTTGCTGGACCCTTATATGTTAAGTGCCATCACATTCGATATCGCACCTAACTCACAGTGAGGTTCACACTGTGCAAACTTGCTACCAATACAAGCTATATAATAGCATTGAAATGTGGTTGCGGGAGCCGGATTTGAACCGACGACCTTCGGGTTATGAGCCCGACGAGCTACCAAACTGCTCCATCCCGCGTCCGACTTGCGAGCATTATACGCCCAACAAGATGTTTTACAAGTTTGTAAACATGGTGCCGAGAGAGGGACTCGAACCCTCACACCCTAAGGCACTAGCACCTCATGCTAGCGTGTCTACCAATTTCACCATCTCGGCATCAAATCTTTACAGATTATTGTGGAATTTCGTCGCCTTGCGCCGGAACTTCACTCACTGCATCATCAGCTTGTTGAATCACCTGACCTTGGGTCGGGTCAATCCATTGTGACTCAGTTTTATGTGTAGACATATTACCAAGCACTAAGCTAAGGATAAAAAATGTAGTTGCAAAAATTGCAGTCATTCGGGTAAGGAAATTTCCTGAGCCACCAGCACCAAACACAGTGTTTGAAGCGCCAGCACCGAAAGAGGCTCCCATATCTGCGCCTTTACCTTGTTGAATCAACACTAGGCCAATTACACCAAGCGCTGCCAACAGGTAAATCACAAGTAGAACTGTAAACATTTTTCCACCTATGTTCCTAATTGTTGAGCCAGCGCCGTTCAAAAAACTATTTTTAAGAACAAGGCTAGCGACCTCCTAACTGAAGGCCGAGCAATACTAGCGAATGCGACGATGGCTGACAAGGAGAATTTGCTAAAAAATAAGCCTTTACCAAGTGAGTGGTCAAAAAAAGGTCAAAAGCGACACAAAACTCATTTACGTCTCTCTTGACCGTTATATCTTTTGACCGTGAGATAACTCAATCACTTCTAATCACAGGCGCTATTCGTTACGCCGGCTAAGTAAAAGGTTAAATTAGCAGTTTGCTTTTACTGCATCTGCAATCTTAAGCGCTGATGCTTGAACAAGCTCTGCATCTTCGCCTTCAACCATGACACGCAGTAGTGGCTCGGTACCAGACTTGCGTAATAGCACACGACCTTTCTCGCCAAGCTCAGCTTCTACTTCAACAACCGCTGTTTTTACCGCTTCGGCTTCTAGTGGGTTTGAATCTCCGCTGAAACGAACGTTTTCTAGAACTTGAGGGTACAACGTCATGCCCTGAGACAACTCATTCAGTGTCATTTCGCTATCAACAACTGAAGCCAAAACTTGCAGAGCAGCAACGATAGCATCACCCGTCGTCACTTTATCTAGTAGGATAACGTGCCCCGAGTTTTCAGCGCCGATCTTCCAGCCTTTAGCAAGAAGCTGTTCCATTACGTAACGGTCACCAACAGCAGCACGTACAAACGGAATACCTAACTGCTTAAGGCCGTTTTCCATACCCAGGTTGGTCATTAGTGTACCAACAACGCCGCCTTTCAACTCACCACGACGCAGTGCATCACGAGCAATAATGTAAGCGATTTGGTCGCCATCAACTTTGTTGCCTAGCTCGTCAACCATGATGATACGGTCACCATCACCATCAAAGCCAAGACCTAATGCCGCTTTTTCTTCAAGCACTTTTGCTTGCAGAGCACGTACATCCGTCGCACCGACTTCGTGGTTGATGTTAGTACCGTTTGGCTCAACACCAATCGCAACGACCTCAGCACCCAGTTCTTTAAATACAGCAGGCGCAATGTGGTAAGTCGCACCATGTGCACAATCGATAACGATCTTCATGCCAGCTAATGTCATTTTATGTGGGAACGTACTTTTACAGAACTCGATGTAACGGCCAGCCGCATCGTTCAAACGTACGGCTTTACCTAGCTCTGAAGAATCAACACATTCGATGTCTTTATCCAACTCTGCTTCAATTGCCAACTCGATATCGTCCGGCAGTTTTGTTCCCTCAGAAGAGAAGAACTTGATACCGTTATCGTAGTATGGGTTGTGTGATGCAGAGATAACAATACCGGCTTCAGCGCGGAAGGTTTGAGTTAGGTAAGCCACAGCAGGTGTTGGCATTGGGCCAGTAAACGTAGCCTGAAGACCAGCAGCAGCAAGGCCAGCTTCTAGCGCTGACTCAAGCATGTAACCAGAGATACGAGTATCTTTACCAATGATGACTTTCTTTGTGCCTTGCTTCGCAAGAACACGACCCGCAGCCCAGCCAAGCTTCAGAACAAAATCAGGTGTAATCGGGTACTGGCCTACTTTGCCACGCACACCATCTGTGCCGAAATAACGTCTTTTATCAGACATAGTGATTTTCCTTAATTATATTTAGTGATTGTTGTTCATCACTTCGATTATTTTCATCGCTTCCAGTGTCTCCTCGACATCATGAACGCGAATAATTTGTGCGCCTTTCATCGCGGCAATCGTCGCGCAAGTGACGCTTGCGACCATGCAGTCGGCCGGAACCTTGTCTAGCAATTTAAAGATCATCGATTTTCTCGACATCCCCGCTAAAACAGGTAAGCCTAACGAATGAAACTTTTCAAGGTGCGCTAATAGGTGGTAATTATGCTCAATGGTTTTACCAAAACCAAAACCAGGATCCAGAATCAGCTGATCTTTTGATATACCAACAGCCTCACAAGCCTCCACCCTTTCTTTTAAGAACGCTTCAACATCCATTAGGACATCATCGTAATTAGGGTTAGCTTGCATGGTTCTTGGCTGACCTTTCATGTGCATCAGGCAAACGGGCACATTAGCATCGGCGGCCGCTTCTAAAGCTCCGGGCTCTTGCAGTGCGCGCACATCATTGATCAAATCAGCCCCCGCTTCAACGGCTTGGCGCATCACTTCAGCTTTACTGGTATCAATGGAGATCCACACATCAAACTTAGCGCGAATTGCTTTAATGGCAGGAATAACGCGAGCGAGCTCTTCTTCTAAAGGAACGTCAGGCGCTCCCGGGCGAGTTGATTCACCACCAATGTCAATAATGCTAACACCAGCTTGAATCATTCGCTCTGCTTGCAGTAAAGCATTATCTAATGAATTGAATTTTCCGCCATCAGAGAAAGAGTCAGGCGTAACATTGAGGATACCCATCACATGTGGGCGGTCTAAAACGAGCGTTTTATTATGTGCTTTTAATATCATGGAAGGTGGGTCTTAAAGGTAAAAACATCTAGGGCTAGAAACAGAAAAACCCTGAGCGTACTCAGGGTTTTAATTTATAACTTAGCGATTAAGAATCTTTGTTTTGAGCATCATCTGTTTCAGATTTAACTTCTTCAACTTTCGACTCTTCAGCTTTTGGTTCCGCTTTAGCTTCTTCTGCCTTAGCTTCAGGTTTTGCTTCTTCCTTTGTAGGTTCAGCTTTTACCTGATCACCCCAACCAGCTGGATCACGAATCTCTTGCTTACGCTCCATCAAGTCATCAATTTGACCTGCATCGATCGTTTCGAACTTCATTAGAGCGTCTTTCATCGAATGCATGATATCCATGTTATCTTCAAGAATCTTCTTAGCTCTATCGTAGTTACGGTCGATAAGGATACGAATCTCTTCATCGATAAGCTTAGTCGTGTCATCAGAAACGTGCTTAGCTTGGCTCATGCCGCGACCTAGGAAAACTTCACCTTCTTCTTCTGCGTAAAGAAGAGGACCCAATTTCTCAGAGAAGCCCCACTGCGTAACCATCTTACGAGCAATATCAGTTGCACGTTCGATATCGTTAGACGCACCAGTTGACACTTTGTCTTTACCGTAAATCAGTTCTTCAGCAAGACGACCACCGTACAGGCTAGAAATCATAGACTCTAGATGTTGGCGAGACATGCTCACACGATCTTGCTCTGGCAAATACATGGTTACACCAAGCGCACGACCACGTGGAATGATTGACACCTTGTACACTGGATCGTGTTCAGGTACCAAACGACCAACAATTGCGTGACCCGCTTCGTGGTAAGCCGTTGACTCTTTCACTTCTTCAGACATAACCATTGAACGGCGCTCTGCACCCATCATAATTTTGTCTTTCGCAAGTTCAAACTCAACCATAGATACATTGCGCTTGTTACCACGAGCAGCAAATAGCGCCGCTTCGTTCACAAGGTTCGCAAGATCTGCACCAGAGAAGCCTGGAGTACCACGAGCGATCAGCGACGGTTCAACATCACCTGATAGTGGCACTTTACGCATGTGTACTTTAAGAATCTGTTCACGACCACGTACATCCGGTAGACCAACCACAACTTGACGGTCAAAACGACCAGGACGAAGTAATGCAGGGTCTAGTACGTCTGGACGGTTAGTCGCAGCGATAACGATAATACCTTCGTTACCTTCGAAACCATCCATCTCAACCAACATTTGGTTCAGTGTTTGTTCACGTTCATCGTGACCACCACCAACACCAGCGCCACGTTGACGACCTACAGCATCAATTTCATCGATAAAGATGATACAAGGTGCCGCTTTCTTCGCTTGTTCGAACATGTCACGCACACGAGATGCACCAACACCAACAAACATTTCAACGAAGTCAGAACCAGAGATAGTAAAGAACGGTACTTTCGCTTCACCGGCAATCGCTTTTGCAAGCAATGTTTTACCCGTACCAGGAGGACCAACCAACAGGATACCTGTCGGGATCTTACCACCTAGCTTTTGGAAGCGGCTTGGGTCACGAAGGTAGTCCACAAGCTCTTTCACGTCTTCTTTTGCTTCGTCACAACCAGCAACATCAGCAAACATGGTTTTGATTTGTTCTTCGCTCATCATTCGAGCTTTACTCTTACCGAAAGACATCGCGCCTTTACCGCCGCCGCCGCCTTGCATTTGACGCATGAAGAAAATCCATACACCAATCAGTAAGATCATTGGGAACCATGAGATGAAGATAGTGCCAAGCAGGCTCTGCTCTTCAGGTGGTGTACCCTGAACTTTTACGTTTTGATTAATTAAGTCATCAAGTAGCTTTTGATCATAAACAGGCATGTAAGTTACATACTTAGAACCACCACCACGACGTGTGAAAGTGATTTCGCTGTTATTGAACTGTGCGTCTTGAATCTGGCCTTGGCCAACTTCCTGTACAAACGTGGTGTAATCTACTGCTCTGCCGTTACTTTCCCCAGGGCCGAAGCTCTGGAATACCGACATCAACACTACCGCGATAACAAGCCACAGAATTAAATTTTTTGCCATGTCACTCAAGGTGTAAGCCTCTCGATAACTAATTGTAATTAAAGGTAGGGTACTACAGTTTGTAACCTGTAGCCATGTTGTTAACTCTCACTCTTGGAAGAGAATCGTTAACCTTTGTAACCAGTGGCTACGATAAACACTTCACGAGATCGAGCTCGAGAAGAGTCGGGTTTTCTAACTTTTACTGTTTTAAACATCTCGCGGACGTCCTTAACGTATTGGTCAAACCCTTCGCCTTGGAATACTTTTACAACAAAACTACCATTGGTAGCTAGAACTTGTCGACACATATCCAAAGCTAATTCAACTAAATACATAGCTCTTGGCTGATCCACAGAATTGTTGCCTGCTATATTAGGTGCCATATCTGACATCACGACATCAACCATGTTTGGTTGTATACGTTCCAACAAGGCATCTAGCACAGCTTCTTCGCGGAAATCGCCTTGTAAAAAGCTAACACCAGCAATCGGATCCATTGGTAACAAGTCACACGCAATGATTTGTCCGTTGTCTCCAACAATCTTAGCAGCATATTGAGACCAACCGCCAGGTGCTGCACCCAAATCCACAATGGTCATCCCAGGAGACAGCAATTTATCTTTCGTTTGAATCTCTTCCATTTTGAAATAAGCACGTGAACGATAGCCTTTCTTTCTTGCTTCATTTGCGTACTTGTCGTCGAAGTGTTCCTTCAACCAACGGCCTGAACTGGCCGAGTGTTTCTGTTTGCTCATTGGATACCTAAATTGGAGGAAAGTACTAATTGCTGAATAAATTATAGTCTTCAGCTTTAGATGGCGTTAAAATAGGTTTTTTCAACCCTAATAGTAAATAAAATTGGCCGCGTAATGAACCTAAGTACCAAACAAAAGCAGCATCTAAAGGGCCTAGCTCACAGTTTAAAACCTGTTGTGCTAATGGGCGCAAATGGACTTACTGAAGCTGTTCTAGCGGAAATCGAATTAGCTCTAGACCACCACGAACTGATCAAGATTAAAGTTGCATCAGAAGACCGTGAGACTAAGCAACTGATTATCGATGCAATTGTACGTGAAACTAAAGCTGAGAAAGTACAGACTATCGGTAAAGTTCTAGTACTGTTCCGCCAGTCAGAAGCACGTAAAATCGAGATTCCACGTAAATAAGCGAGTTTGATATAAGCTAACTTCACTAATAGGAAGCCACAGCGCTTATCTTTTAGTGTAGCGTGAGAAACGAAAAAGGTCGCATTTAGCGACCTTTTTACTTATCAGAAACAAAGAAAATTCAATTAGATATATTCTACTTTGTCGATTTCGAAGTCTTTGTCACCACCAGGGGTAGAGATCATGACTTCGTCGCCTTCCATTTTACCGATAAGACCGCGAGCAATTGGCGATTTCACAGAAATGCGACCCGTTTTGATGTCTGCTTCGTCTTCTGAAACGATTTGGTAGCGGAACTCATCATCGGTATCCACATCAATCAGTGTCACTGTCGTACCAAAGATAATCTTGCCCGTATTATCCATTTGCGTTACATCGATGATCTGAGCCAGTGATAGCTTATATTCAATATCACGGATCTGAGCTTCACAAATACCCTGCTCTTCACGAGCGGCGTGGTATTCAGCATTCTCTTTCAAGTCGCCCAGTTCACGAGCTTCACCAATAGCTGCTGAGATAACAGGGCGTAGCTTAAGTAGGCGATCTAATTCGTCACGTAGCTGCTGAGCGCCACGTACTGTCATTGGAACCTTTTCCATTTTTTACCTCTATGCCAAAACTTTCTTTGGCGAACATAAATACACCCAACGTATTTATTGGGTAGTAGAAACAAAACGATTTGGCTTAGTGTAAACAAACTTTATGGCTAAATCATCTTTATTCCACTTTGCGTTATAAAAGCTGTATCTAGGTCTAAATTACAGATATCACAAAAATGAATAATAACGCCCCAATCAATAAGACAACAAGAAAATACCTAAAAAAACAAAAAACAAACAAAATAAACACAGATCACACTTTTATAAAAGACACATTAAAACAACAACTTAAATAACAACAAATATAATAAAACAGTGTTCATTTTTTGGTTTTATATCATTTTACTAACTGGCTATGGAACTTTAGAGGTAAAACGTAACCCATGGATTGCACTGGCATTTTTCAGACTTCTGTTCTAATCATGATTATGAAGCCTGATTAATAGAGGCAATACACAAAAGGGGTCAAATCCTTAATAAAACTTCTATGGACAGTAATTAGGAAATAATAACATGAACAAGACTATGATCGCGCTTGCTGTATCTGCTGCAGCTCTTGCTACTAACGCAGTGGCAGCCGACGGTAAACAAGCTGGTGATATTGCCGGTACTTCTGTATACAGCTCAAACGGCACTTCTCTAGAGATCGGTGGTCGTGCAGAAGCTCGTCTATCGATGAAAGATGGCAAAGCTGACGACAAATCACGTGTACGTCTTAACTTCCTAGGTAAAGTTGAAATCCAAGACGGCCTATACGGTGTGGGTTTCTACGAAGGCGAATTCACAACTGCTGAAAACGGCGGCTCTACTGATAACAACGACGGCGACATCACTAACCGTTACACATACGCTGGTATCGGCGGTACATTCGGTGAAGTAACTTACGGTAAAAACGACGGTGCGCTAGGCGTAATCACTGACTTTACCGATATCATGTCTTACCACGGTAACTCTGCTGCAGACAAAATCGCAGTAGCTGATCGTTCAGACAACATGCTTTCTTACAAAGGCCAATTCCAAGACCTAGGCCTAAAAGCAAGCTACCGCTTTGCTGACCGTTCTGAAACTAGCGGTGAGTTCAACGACAACGGTAAAGATGGCTACTCTCTATCTGCTATCTACGCAATCGGCGATTCTGGCGTTAAGCTAGGTGCTGGTTACGCAGACCAAGATCAATCTAACGAATACATGCTTTCTGCATCTTACCGCATCAGCGATTTTTACTTCGCTGGTGTATTCACTGATGGTGAAAAACAAGCAACTTTCAAAGATGCTGATGGCAACGTTTTTGAATTCAGCAACCAATCTGTAGACTACACTGGTTACGAATTCGCAACTGCGTACACGCTAGACCAAACTGCATTCACACTAACGTACAACAACGCAGAAACTGACGGTGAAACTTCAGCAGACAACGTTGCTATCGATGCGACTTACTACTTCAAGCCTAACTTCCGTACTTACATCTCGTACAACTTCAACCTAATCTCTGAAGGCGACAAGATTGGCGGGACTTCTCTAGTAAACGGCACAGCATCTAAAGCACAAGCTGAAGACGAGCTAGCTCTAGGTCTACGTTACGACTTCTAATTCTAATTATTTAATTGTTTAATTGTTTAATTGAGAATCAAAACGCCCGCTATCTAGCGGGCGTTTTTTATATCTGTATACTGAAAACATCAGCCATCCAAGAAATCTTCTATGCGCCTTCTATCCACACTACTTGTATGTAGCTTTTCCATTAGCGCTTTCTCAGTTAACGCTTTCGCTTACCCCCCTCTAGATAAACTGCCTGATGGCAGTAGCACCAGTGTGATTTTGGAATCCCTGAGAGGCGATTCAAACAAAATGAATTCCAACAGTGATCGCTTCTATCCCCCCGCTAGTACTTTAAAGCTGGTGACAGCTTTGGCGGCTAAGTTGGAGTTAGGGGATGACTTTCACTACACGACCAGCATTGTTCGTTCTGGTAATGACTCTATCATTTCATTTAGTGGCGACCCAACGCTGCAACGAGAACAGCTTAAAAGCCTTTTGGCTCAATACGCTAAGTCTCAATCAAGAACCATCAAAGGCAACTTATACCTCGATAACTCGACTTTTACGGGCTATCAGCGAGCGGTGGGGTGGCCTTGGGACATTCTAGGCGTTTGTTACAGCGCGCCTTCTAGTACAATGACCTTAGACAGCAACTGCGCACAAGCCTCTATTTATACAAAAGATAATGGTGCGACACGCGTTTATATTCCCGCTCACTATCCGATAGACGTGACGACCACCGCTGCCACGGTAACTCGCTCTGGGCAGAAGGCAACACAATGCGACTTGGAGCTCATCACGACACCAGATAACGCTTACAAGCTCTCTGGTTGCTTGGTTGAGCGTAAAAAGCCACTGCCACTCAAGTTCGCGATTCAAAATCCAGAACTTTACACCTATCAAGTCGTTACATCGCTTCTCAAAGAACTGAAAATAGAAGTAAAAGGTGATGTGATTATTGGTAAAAAAGCGCAAGCAGACAAAACCACGTTAGTCGCTAGTCACAACTCAGAAAAGCTTCCTGAACTGCTCGATATCATGCTCAAGAAGTCGGATAACCTTATCGCAGATAATCTAACTAAAACGCTAGGAGCCACATTTTATGTTCAACCAGGCAGTTTCAATAACGGCACTGAAGCAATAAAACAGATACTGCTGACCAAGGCTAATATTGACCTCAGTAAAGCGCAGCTCGTCGATGGTTCAGGGTTATCCAGAAATAACCGAATGAGGTCACAGACCATGGCTCAAGTGCTTCGTTATATCTGGGAAAACGATCAACAGCTCAGCCTGATTGAGGCTATGCCTACATCTGGCACTGATGGAACGCTCAAATACCGTCAGAGCATGAGAAAAGCACCGATTCAAGGCAACATTATCGCCAAGAGTGGTTCTCTATACGGCAGTTACAACATGGCGGGATACGGATTAGATAAAGCGGGAAAACCAAACTCTCTGTTTGTACAATTTGTCCGTGATTACTTCCCTGAAGAACAAGATCCAGACAAACCAGTGGAAGCACCTATCACCCAGTTTGAGCGTGCTTTCTACGAAGATGTGGTCGAGTTCAGTCAAACACAAAGCAAATCTAAGTAATGCTTAGCTCTGTGTAAACTTCTACTCAAACAATAAAAATGGCGCTGAAGACCTTAAATCTTCAGCGCCATTTTTGTTTCTCAGATGTATTTAGCTATTTTTATAGGAGCCTATTTTTATAGGAGCTAAGCGATACCGAGGAATGAGTTAACCACAGTGAAGTAGATCCACATTCCTGAGATATCAACTATGGAAGCAAGCACTGGGCTCACTAACACCGCTGGATCAAGCTTAAATAGCCTAGCAACTATCGGCAATCCGCCACCCAGCACGGTTGATATGGTCACCTGAATAAACAGCGCTACCGCAATAGCTAACGCAATCATGTTGATATCATAACCACCTGTCGCTTGGTTTTCACTAAAGAGCAAAATACGTCCAATCATCACTACAGCAATCGCTAAAGCTAAACAAATAGCAACTCTAAACTCTTTCCACAGAACGTTAGCCCATTGGCGTTTTTTTAACTCACCTGTGGCCAAGGCTCTGATCACCAAGGTCGCGGCTTGTGTTCCGGTATTACCACCAGCTGCAGCAATTACCGGCATGTAGATAGCCAAAAGTACCAACTGACTGAGAATGTCTTCATATTGAGCAATGATAAGCCCTGAGACGATGCCCAATAGTGCTAACGCAATAATCCAACCGATACGTTGCCTAACGTGGCTCATGACGCCAGTAGAAAGATAGCCCTGCTGAGGTTCTACCTCTGAGTAAATCAGCCCTAGTTGGTGAGCTAGATGTCGAGAGCGCTTCTCAAAGCCCTGCTCTTCTAGCTCACTAAGTAAAGTCTGAATCGTACTCAAAGAGCATTGCCCCAGCACTAACACCGCATCTTCGATCGGCATTCGGTTCAAAAGGTTAATTTGTTGTTCACGTCCGTACTGTTGAAATGCATTCGACACAGCTTGGATGTCTTGCTCTGAGTACAGAGCTTCAATAGATAAAAAAGTGTTGTTCATTACCGTCATGGCGAATCTCCCGATTGGCAAAGGTAACGACCATCAAAACAAATAGCCTATAGCTAATACACCAAGAGCGTACAGCTAAGCGCACCAAGAGCTGAAAGCTACTGATGTGTCTACTTGTTAGAATCTAGTGTGTGGAAAAGAATGCGGGGGAAAACAAAGATACCCTACCTGAACGGCAGGACAATAGATCAATACCGAGACAGGTTATTCTTCTCCATTCAAACTAGGAGGATGGTCGGTATTGTTCATAAAAATCTCCAGAATTACTGTCAATTTGACAGCGCGCATAGTGTAGCAATAGGCGTTTCAAAGTTTCGTCAACTTTCGGTCAATAAAAAAGGCATCCGTGGATGCCTTTGGTTCAATTATTGATGTGCATTATTACTTAATAGTAATACGAGCAAACTTACGCTTACCTACTTGGTAAACGGCAGTACCTGCTTCAGGCACGAATTTGCTGTCTTCAATCTTCTCGCCTTCAAGCTTAGCCGCACCTTGCTTGATCATACGCATCGCATCAGAAGTCGAGTTTACAAGACCCGCTTCTTTTAGAACGTTTGCAATTGGCAGGCCTGCTTCGAATTCAAACTCCGGCATTTCATCAGGAACTTGGTTCTTAGCAAAACGGTTAACGAACTCTTGCTCAGCGGCTTCAGCATCTGCTTCACTGTGGAAACGAGCGATGATCTCTTTAGCAAGAAGCACTTTAACGTCACGCGGGTTCTTACCTGCATCAACGCCAGCTTTCAGTTCCGCAACTTCTTCAAGAGGACGGAAAGACAGCAGCTCGTAGTAGCTCCACATTAGATCGTCAGAGATAGACATGATCTTACCAAACATCTCGCTTGGTGCTTCGCTAATACCGATGTAGTTATGCGCAGACTTAGACATCTTCTTAACACCGTCTAGACCAACAAGTAGTGGCATCATTAGTACCGCTTGTGGTTTTTGACCTGCTGCTTTTTGCAGTTCACGACCCATTAGAAGGTTAAACTTCTGGTCAGTACCGCCAAGCTCAACGTCGCTCTCTAGTGCAACAGAGTCGTGACCTTGTAGAAGTGGGTACATGAATTCGTGGATTGCGATCGGTTGACCACCAGCGTAACGCTTTTTGAAGTCATCACGCTCAAGCATACGAGCAACAGTTTGGTTAGAAGCAAGACGAATCATGCCTTCAGCGCCAAGCTCAGATAGCCATTCAGAGTTGAAACGAATTTGCGTCTTCGCAGGATCTAGAATCTTGAATACTTGCTCTTTGTAAGTTTCAGCATTCTTCAATACGTCTTCGCGGCTTAGCGGTGGACGTGTTGAGTTTTTACCTGATGGGTCACCAACCATTGCAGTGAAATCACCGATAAGGAATGTCACTTCATGACCAAGCTCTTGGAAAGCACGAAGCTTGTTAAAGATAACCGTATGGCCTAGGTGGATATCTGGAGCTGTTGGATCGGCACCCAGCTTAATGCGTAAAGGACGACCTTCTTTTAGTTTTGCAATCAGTTCGTCTTCTGGAATCAGTTCTTCTACGCCACGTTTGATCTCGGCTAGTGCAGCTTCAATACTCGCCATTCTTGTTCACTCCCACAGATTTGGCAAAAATACATTAATTAGACATCTTACTTGAATAGCGATGTATTTTGAAACCAGTTACACTATTCCGTCGTCGATTTTCATAATATTTACAGAACGAACCGGAACATGTTGTCTATTTTTGCACGCCTTCCTATTTTGCACCGGGCTTTTATCGCATTTTTTAGTGCCATAATTTTCGTCGCGATTTTCTTACTCCCCGACGTCAACAGTTTGCGTGACGATTCGGGCGCTTTAGTTGTGGGAAAACATTACCCACTGACTATCAATGCCTCTGCACTTATTAGCTCAAGTGACGCTCCACCGACGGCAGTGCTCAATTGGGAGAAATACACCGTTCGCTCTGGCGAAAGCACCTCTGTTTTATTTGAACGTATTGGCCTCTCATACCGTCTGCTGATCACGCTACTCAATACCAATAATGATATTAAGAAGCAGCTGTCTAACCTAAGACCTGGTGATGTCTTGCAGTTCGGCTTTGATGAAAACAACGACCTTATTCAGTTAAAACGACAACTTAGTGCGTTTGAAAGCTTCAAGATCACTAAATCTGGCGATTCTTTCTCATCAAGTTTCGACAAAAAAGAAGTGGTATACCAATACAATTATGCCGAAGCCAACATCACCTCTAACTTCTGGAACGCTGGCGTCAGCGCAGGTTTAACCGCAAACCAAATTATGGAACTGGCCGGCATCTTCGGTTGGGATATCGACTTTGCGTTAGATATTCGTAAGAACGACAGCTTCAAAATCTTATACCAAGAGAAAGTGGTTGAAGGTGAAGTAGTTGGTCGAGGTAAGATCATGGCAGCCGTATTCAAAAACCAAGGCGATTCATTTACCGCGGTATTGGATGATAAAAGCGGCAACTACTTCGATGAAAATGGTCGTGCGATGAAGAAGGCGTTCTTACGCTCACCAATTGATTTTCGTCGCGTAACATCGAACTTTAACCCTACCAGGAGACACCCAGTAACCGGTAAGATTCGAGCTCACCGCGGTACTGACTACGCAGCCCCTGTTGGCACGCCTATCTGGGCAGCCGGTGACGGTATTGTTCAGAAGTCAGGTTACAACCAATTCAATGGTAACTACGTGTTCATCCGCCACAGCAACACCTACATCACCAAGTACCTGCACATGAAGCGACGTATGGTGAAAACCGGTCAGCGCGTAAAACAAGGCCAAACCATTGGTACTTTGGGCGGTACAGGCCGTGTGACTGGCCCGCACTTACATTATGAATTCTTGGTTAATGGCGTACATAAAAATGCGCGTACCGTGAAATTGCCTCAATCCAAGTCGTTAACTGGTAAAGCAAAAGCAACCTTTATTGCCAACTCAGAGATTCGATTAAGAAACCTTGAGCGATACGGTCAGTTACTAGCGACTAACTAGGCGTTTGTAGCTTCACTGCAAAATAGAAAAATGCAAAGAGCGCCCATCAAGGCGCTCTTTTTTATGCTCACATACCACAACTAGCTACTGTTTTTCAGGTTTGTTGTTCCGTCCAAGCATTAACAAACAAGGGGTTAATACTAAAGTCAGCACCGTGGCAAACGCCAAACCACCAGCAATAGCGGTCGCAAGCTGTGACCACCATTGTGTACTTGGCGCGCCAAACTCTATCTTTTGATTAATCAGGTCGATGTTCATCTCTAACACCATCGGCATTAAACCTAAGATAGTCGTAACCGTCGTGAGCATTACTGGCCTTAAACGCTGAACACCGGTTCTTAGAATCGCATCTCGCTTGTCCAAGCCTCTTTTGATGAGCTGATTATAAGTATCAATCAACACGATGTTGTTGTTCACGACTATGCCGGCGAGCGCTATTACCCCAATTCCCGACATCACAATGCCAAACGGACGTTGGAAGATCAGTAAGCCAACGAACACGCCAACGGTCGAAAACAATACAGCACTCAGAATCAAAAACGCTTGATAGAAGCTATTGAACTGAGTAATCAGAATCAAAGCCATTACCGCCAAAGCAACCAAGAAAGCACTTTGTAAAAAGGCTGACGAGTTTTCTTGTTCTTCGTTTTGACCACGGATGCGAAATTCCACGCTACTCGGCAGCCCTAGCTCACTCAATGCTTGTTCGATCTTTGGTAGTTCGAGAGCAAGGTTATACCCTTCTTCCATATCCGCCATGATGTTCACCACACGCTTGCCATCAAGGCGTTTAATGGTGTCTTGCTTATGGTCGGGAACGATCTGAGCGAAATTAGTAATAGGTACTAAACCTGCTGGCGTTTTCACCCTAAGCTGGTCGAAGCGCCCGATATCACGCTTATCATTAGGGTAGCGCACCAAGATATCGACCTCTTCTGAAGAGTCATCGGGCAGATAATCACCAATCTTGAGACCATTAGTCACGAATTGAACGGTATTACCCACTAAGGTCGCATCAGCTGCAAAGCGCGCAGCATCGTCGCGGCGAATATCCACCTTCCAATCGATGCCATCTTTACTCGCAGTATCGCTGATATTGGTCAGTGCTTTATTTCCATCAGCCCAACCTCTCACAATTTTTGCAGCCTGATTGAGCTGCTCTGGAGTTCTTGCCGACAGCTCAATCACTAAGTCATTTTCAACCGGAGGCCCAGCATCAGGGAACTTATATTCAATCTCAACACCAGCGTATTGATCGGTTTGTACCTTCAACTCATCAATAATCGCCTTAACGCTGCGTCGATATTGCCAGTCAACAGGCGTAATTGAGATCAAACCAATCTGGTCGTCACCACCAGTACGCGTGTAAACGGTATCGAACTCATCATGATTGAGCATCATCAGTTCAATATCACGCATGATGTCATCCTTTTCTTGGATAGACAGATCCCCATGCGAGCGAACTTTGACATTAAAGAATGGCGGATCAACTTCTGGGAAGAACTCTGCACCTAGACCCGCTTTTGAATAAGTAAAACCAACTGCAACCGCGAGCAGTGCCGCACTGAACAAAATCTTAAAGGGGTGTTTAATCGCTAAAGAAAGCGTGTGGTAGTAAGCCTTGGTTAAACCAGTAGCCTGTGAAAAGTCACCATTATGCAGTGCGACCATTCGAGCTTGGCTTTTAGACGATACGTATTGAGGTTTGCCAATCAAACCGCCCAGCACGGGCACAAACAACAACGCCATGATCAATGATGCAGTTAAAGTCGCGATCAGAGTTAGTGGTAAGAACTTCATAAATTCGCCCGTCACATCAGGCCAAAACAGTAACGGAGCAAATGCGGCTAAGGTTGTGGCAGTCGATGCGGTTATCGGCCACGCCATCCGTTTCGCTGCATCTCGGTAAGCGGCTTTGCGCCCTTCACCCTCTTGCATTCGCCTGTCTGCAAATTCGGTCACCACAATCGCACCGTCTACTAGCATCCCCACCGCCATAATCAGAGAGAACAGCACTACGATGTTGACGGTTAAGCCAAACACCGAAAGAACCAATAACCCGGTTAGGAATGAGCCTGGAATGGAAATACCCACTAACAAAGCGGTACGCACACCAAGAATCGCGATGATAACGATCACCACCAGAATAATGGCGGATAAGATATTGTTTTGCAGATCATTAAGCATGATCTTCACATCTTTAGATTCATCCCAGGTGTATTTGACCAACAGGTTATTTGGCCATTCCGCTTGCTGCTGAGCACCAGCCATTACCGCTTTGACTAGCTCAACGGTTTCGATAATGTTCTCACCTGCACGCTTCTTGATATCCAACACCACCGCAGATTTGCCATCTAAACGAGCAAAACTTTCAGGATCTCGAAACGCTCGACGAACCGTAGCGACATCGCCAAAAGTGACCACCTGCTTGCCATCCACTTTAATAGGCAACTCAAGCACGTCTTTTAAGGAGTTAAATACCGAAGGGACTTTGACAGAAAAACGTCCGTAGCCAGTATCAACAAAACCTGCGGCCACCACTCGATTGTTCAGAGCGATCAGATTATAGATATCCGCTTGATCTAAGCTGTAGCTCTCCATCAATAACGGATCGACAATGATCTCGACGATGTCAGCGCGATCGCCCGCAATATCGACTTCAAGGATTTGGCGATAGCTTTCTAATTTGTCTCCAAGCTCTCGGGCAATTTGCACTATGGTGCGCTCAGGAACGGTACCGAATAGCACAACAGACAAAACAGGTTGCTCAGAAGCCAGCGTCACCTCATTTACGGTCGGTTCGTCACTGTCTTCTGGTAGTTTTGGTTTAGCCAGATCAACCGCGTCACGCACATCGGCCATTGCTTTGGTGAGATCGACGCCAACATTAAACTCCAACACAACAGAGGCATGCCCTTCTGCTGCGGTTGCTGTCATCTCTTTTACGCCTTCAATCGACCTCAGCTCTTGCTCAATAGGTCGAACCAATAAACGTTCTGCATCCGTTGGCGAGATCCCTTGGTGCCCGACCGAAACATAGATAATTGGGATGGTAATGTCTGGGCTCGATTCCTTAGGTATCGTGATATAGGTGACGACACCGGCTACAAGGATTAACGCTAAAAGGGAGAGCATTGTTCGAGCACGAGACAAGGCTGCATCAATAATTGAATACATCGGTTATCTCCTACTCTGCGGTTACGTTAGAGAGTTCAGCGACTTGCTCAACAGCAATCACCGAATCACCATCACGCACAAACCCTTGGCCTACTGTGATGATATCGACGCGTTGACCTAGCCCCGTGAGCCACACTCCATCTTGTTCGGCCTTTACTAGCTGAATGCCTACAAACTTCACCGTTGGTGAGTCATCGACTGAAACCAAGGTTTTGACCCCTAGGTTACCCGCCTCATCCAATGCTAGCATCGCCGGTGTTATCTTTATTGCATCTCTTGTTTCTAGGTTGAGTTTAACTTCGGCACTGACACCTGCTGGTAATAGGCCTTTAGAGTTATCGATTTCTATCTCGATTGGGAAGGTATTAGTAGCAACAGAAGAGATACGAGAAACATAGCGTAAACGGCCTTCCGCTTCTTCTCGCCCTAACAAACGAACCAAAGCAGATTGATTGACTAGCAAATGTTGGATATGACGCTCACTGACATCCGCCTCAATAACCAAAGGAGCGAGGTCAATCACGCCAGCAACAGGATCGCCAACACTAACGAAATCACCGAGCTCCACCATCAAATCTTGAACCACACCCGAAAAAGGCGAAGTAATCACAGTATTCTTTAAAGCCAATTCCGCATTGCGCATCATGGCTTTTGCTTCTGTTAATGAAGCCTCAGCTGTGGTGTAGGCGATTTCACCTTGCAGTCCTCTTTTCTTCAGTGACTGCGCCGCTTTGAACTCTTTCTGCTTCAAGCGATATAACGCAGATGCTCGCTCTAGTTGAATCTCTAAATCACCCTTATCTATCTGGGCAATGGCTTGTCCTGCTTTAACCATCTCCCCCTTAACAACATTCAATCTGACAATCTTACCCGCGACTTCTGCACCTAGACGAGCATGCCTATCGGGCGCCGTTCTTCCATAGAGATCAATCGTTTTAAAGGTCGGTGATGAGGTGAAGGTTTGAAAGGAAACCTTAGCCAGCGGAATTTCTGTTGCCTTTTTTTCAGGTGACTCTTCTGCTTGCCCTACGCCTAAACCAAGCCAGATCGACAACAACACGACTAGAGTCAGAGAAACCAGCCACGGCTGCTTCAATTTCTGAAAAAGTGGTGAGTTAGAAAATAGAGTGGGCATAACAAATCCTTTTGTCCGATGTCATTCAGGCGCGCTAGTTGGCTTAATAGCGTGATGTGCAACTTCCTTATGCACAAAGGTAACCTTAACAGACCAATCCTCAACGAAGTTGGACGCTATCGACAGTTTAAAAAATATGCCGTGTACTAAAAATGAGAGGAATGCTTTGAAAAGTAATAAGTTACTAAGTAAAAAAAAACGCCGAACATAAGTTCGGCGTTTGAAATGTATCTAATACAGCTTTGAGCTCAAGCTATTTTCAACTCATGCTATACGCTGAATGATGCGCCACAACCACATGTTGTTGTAGCGTTCGGGTTGTTCACAAAGAAGCGTGCGCCTTCTAGGCCTTCAGTGTAATCAACCATGCCGCCCATTAGGTATTGTAGGCTCATTGGATCAACAACCAGCGTTACACCGCTGTTTACAATTGTAGTGTCGCCATCATTTACTTTTTCATCAAATGTGAAGCCGTATTGGAAACCGCTACAACCACCACCTGTAATGTATACACGCAGTTTTAGTTCTGGGTTTTCTTCTTCAGCAATTAGCGTTTGTACGCGGGTAGCTGCTGCATCAGAAAAAGACAATGGGATATTTACTTCGCTCACGACAACCTCTCTTACCTGTGTCAAAAACAACATGATACAAATCTAATTCGAGACCATAGTTGTTGAGTATTTTCTTATATTCCGGTGATTATCTAATACCTGACTGAAACGTTCAAGTATTCACCACAGGATCGGTCCTTTTACTGCTGTAAACTCACCAATATCTAACAATTAAAACGTGTAACCACACAAAACAACCAGATTCGGGTGATTATCTGGGCGAAAGCATTCCTAGTTGGATTAGGGATAGGTACAATGCGTGCCAATTGGTCCGACAGTCAAAAGAGGATATATCAATGACCAAATCAGCAGAGCTGTACGAAAAAGCACAGCAAACTATTCCTGGTGGCGTAAACTCTCCAGTTCGTGCATTCAATGGCGTAGGTGGTTCTCCAATCTTCGTTGAACGCGCTGATGGCCCACTTATTTTTGATGCTGATGGTAAAGCGTATATCGATTACGTTGGCTCTTGGGGTCCAATGATCCTTGGTCACAACCACGCGGTTATTCGTGACGCAGTTATTGCAGCAGCTCAACGCGGCCTTAGCTTCGGTGCTCCAACCGAAACTGAAATCAAAATGGCTGAACTGGTATCTGAGATGGTTCCATCAATGGAACAGCTACGTATGGTGAGCTCAGGTACAGAAGCAACAATGAGCGCGATTCGTCTAGCTCGTGGCTTCACTGGTCGTGACAAAATTCTTAAGTTTGAAGGCTGCTACCACGGCCACGCAGACAGTCTACTGGTAAAAGCTGGTTCCGGCGCACTGACTTTAGGTCAACCAAGCTCTCCTGGTGTACCGGCTGACTTTGCTAAGCTGACATTAACGGCAACCTTCAACAATCTAGATTCAGTACGTGAAATCTTCGCAGCAAACAAAGGCGAGATCGCTTGTATCATCGTTGAGCCAGTAGCGGGTAACATGAACTGTATCCCTCCTGTAGAAGGCTTCCACGAAGGTCTACGTGAAATCTGTGATCAAGAAGGTGCATTGCTAATCTTTGATGAAGTAATGACAGGTTTCCGCGTTGCTGAAGGTTGTGCTCAGGCTTACTACAACATCAAGCCAGACCTAACGTGTCTTGGTAAAGTGATTGGCGGCGGCATGCCTGTCGGTGCTTTCGGTGGTCGTAAAGACGTGATGCAATACATCGCACCAACTGGCCCTGTTTACCAAGCGGGTACGCTTTCAGGTAACCCTGTTGCAATGGCTGCTGGCTACGCATGTTTGAACCTTCTACGAGAAGAAGGCAACGAAAAGCGTCTAGCTTCAAAAACTAAGCAGTTGGCAAAAGGCTTCAAGCAACTTGCTGACAAGCACGGCATCCCGATGCTAGTTCATCAAGTTGGCGGTATGTTTGGTTTCTTCTTCACTGACCAAGAAACTGTGACGTGCTACGAAGATGTAACTAAGTGTGATGTAGAACGCTTCAAGCGCTTCTTCCACCTAATGTTAGATCACGGTGTTTACCTTGCACCTTCAGCATTCGAAGCAAGCTTTACTTCTCTTGCTCATGGTTCAAAAGAACTTGATGCAACACTAGAAGCTGCTGACCGCTCTCTTGCGATCATTGCTGCTGAAAGCAAATAATCGAAAGCACTTTATAAGTCGCTAACCGATTGAATTTAGGGCTGCATTAAATGCAGCCCTTTTTTATATATCGCGCTCACCAGCCACAAATATGACAGCTTATTTAGCCGTCGACTAAGGCTAAAGCTGAACCAAAAGCATTAACGTTCCCAGAAAAGGAAAACCAACAACATCAAGGTACCAAGGAACATTCTGAACCAAGGGATCTCTTTTTTTGTTTGCTGTTCTTCGTCTTGGCATTTCTTATCTTTATTACAGCATCCCATTATCAAAACTCCTCATTGCTAACTCTCTGTTTTGCAGCCATTATAAACTCAGAACGCAAATATAGAGACCATTACCGTGTCAGAAAAACTCAAAATCAATTCCAGCCACTGGGTGATCATCATTGCCCTACTCGCGGCGGCTTATGCTTGTTACTTGCTTATCGAGCCATACGTTAACTCTATCGTGATGGCCTTTATCATTTCACTATTGATGTTCCCAATCCATGAGTGGCTTGAAAAAAAGCTCCCGAATAAAGAAAACATCGTCTCTCTGCTGTCTTGTGTGATTCTGACTTTCATTATTGTTATCCCTTTATTGGCAGTATTCGCAGCAATTGTTCAGCAAGGTTCTCTGTTCTCTCAGAATACTTACCAATGGGTGACCCACGGTGGCATTCAGACTCTGTTTGCTCACCCGTTAGTGGTCAAAGCGCTGTCATTTGTGAATAACTACCTGCCTTTCGACAACATTGAGCCCCAAGCCATCGCACAAAAAGTCGGTGAGTTTGCGACCAGCTTTGGTTCTAAGCTAGTTGGTATCAGTGCGAAAATCTTAGGTGACGCGACCAATTTCTTGATGGATTTCTTCTTGATGTTGTTCGTTTTGTTCTTCTTATTAAGAGATCACGACAAAATCATCAGTGTGGTTCGTCATATTCTGCCGCTGTCTCGTAGCCAAGAAGACAAACTTCTAACAGAGATAGAGCAAGTATCTAAATCAGCAGTAATGGGCTCATTCTTAACCGCAATCGCACAAGGTTTTGCCGGCGGTTTAGGTATGTGGATTGCTGGTTTCCCAGGTCTATTCTGGGGCACAATGATGGGCTTTGCCTCTTTCATCCCAGTAGTGGGTACTGCATTAATCTGGATCCCAGCAGCAACCTACTTGTTCCTAACTGGTGATACCACGTGGGCGATTTTCCTAACGGTTTACTGTGTAGCGATTGTTGGTTCAATTGATAACCTGCTACGTCCGCTGCTGATGCAAGGCAGTGCAGGCATGAATACCCTGATGATCTTCTTCTCACTATTGGGTGGTATTCAACTGTTTGGCCTAATTGGTCTTATCTACGGACCATTGATTTTTGCGATTACCATTGTCCTATTCAACATCTACGATGAAGAGTTTAAGGACTTTTTAAACCAGCAAGACAAGAGTTAACGAACTTGACGTCAACTTGATTGGCGAACGAGTATTAAACACTTCAAGCTTTGGGCGGATTATGCGAAAATCCGCCCTCATTTTTTGCTAACGATTCAACAGAGTGTCCTATGTCAGCTTATATTGCCCCAAGCCAGATTGCTCAACGCCAACTCGCCTACTTTGAAGGCAAACATGTTTTAGTTGCCGGTGAGGCAGAAGACTTGTTCCCTGTTGAGTTAGCGAAGCATTGTGAATCTGTCTCTGTGTTTACTTCTAATTACAGCTACTACCGTCAACTGGAGGGTTGCAACACCATCCAACGTTTTTACGGGGCTGAGTTTACCGAAGAGACCAAAGCCGACTTAGTGATGCTGTACTGGCCAAAAGCCAAAGCAGAAGCGGAATTTCTGTTGGCGATGCTATTTGCCAAGCTAGGTAAAGATACCGAGATCGTCGTGGTTGGTGAAAACCGTTCAGGCGTGAAAAGCATCGAGAAGATGTTTGCTCCTTACGGCAAAGTTGTTAAATACGATTCAGCGCGTCGTTGCTCTTTCTACTGGGGTCAATGCTTCGATCAACCACAAGCGTTCAACCTGCAAGACTGGTTTAAGACCTACACGGTTAACATTGATGAACAACCTCTGACGGTAAAAAGCCTTCCTGGCGTCTTCAGTCACGGTCAATTCGATGTCGGTAGCCAACTTCTGTTGGATACTCTGCCAAAACTAAAAGGCAAGGTACTGGATTTTGGTTGTGGTGCAGGCGTCTTAGGCGCGGTCATGGCATCTCGTAATCCTGATATCGAGCTAGAAATGTGCGACATCAGTGCATTTGCCGTGGCATCAAGCCAAGCAACGCTAGAAGCGAATGGTTTAACGGGTAAAGTATTCGCTTCAGATGTCTATTCTGATACCGCACAAGACTACCAGTTCATCATCAGTAACCCACCATTCCATTCAGGTTTAGACACTAGTTACAGCGCGACTGAGACCTTGCTTGCTCAGGCTCCTAAGCATTTGAAGCGTTCTGGTGAGATGATTATTGTTGCGAATAGTTTCTTAAAATACATTCCAATTATTGAACAAGCGTTTGGAAAATGCGCGACTCTAAATAAGACCACTAAATTCGCGATCTATCACGCAAACAAATAACCTCTCTAGCACAGCGCAGGGTCATTATCTGCGCTGTCTGTTCATATTTTTGTCAAAACTCTATAAAAATGAGCTTTTGCACACGCTTTAAATACCACTTACTTGTCAAAGTAAAAAAACTCGTTAATTTCGTTAAATTGGAACCCGTTAATTCTATTCTCTGTACTTGTTTTCGCCCCTTTTAGCAGTACATCAAAGGAAAGTAGTACCCAATTTATGTTTAGATTCTATCGTAAGCAGAAGTTTAAGCGCCTTCAAAATACCCTAATGCTGGCATTTCTTGTCCTCAGTATTACCCCTGTGACACTTATCGCGATATTTTTCCTCCAATCGCACAGTCAGGATCTCCAGGAACAAAGCACCTCACACCTTGTTTCGGTTCGTGATACTAAGCAGCAGCAAATTGTCGATTACCTACAAGCTCAAGAATCCCAAGTGATGGGCTTTGTTCGCTCAGAATTGGCCAATGCCAGTGGCGGGCGATTTTATGGTTTGATCAATGCATTTCAACGATTGGGGTTAGATATTGACGAGGCACGCAGTAATGCACAGCAGCGCTATATTCAAGGCTCTGGCGATCAAATCAAAACGTCGATCCTCCCTGAATCCAGCAGCTTTATTGGCAGCGAGCGTTATCGCCTGCTCCACAAGCGCTACCATAATGCTTACCTAGAACTGCTTAAACGCTCTGATTTTGACGATATTCTCTTAGTTGATATCAACGGTAACGTCGCTTATTCCGTCTTTAAAAATGACGATTACGGCACCAATCTGCTGACAGGAAAATACAAGGACTCCAACCTAGGTATTACCTTTCAACGACTAGCCAAAGACGTAACCGACCGACGCAAATCTAACGAAGATTACACGCCGGTTATCGTTTCTGACTTTAAAGACGAGAATGGCAAACAGACCGCATGGCTAGGCGCACCTATCGTTCAACAAGGCTACCTACACAGTTACGCGATGTTTAGGCTACCAATCAACGGCATTACTAAGTTGATTGCGGATCTCAACAAGAGTTCGAATATTCAAACGCTGCTTGTAGGTGATGATCACCTGCCGCGTAGCCTTGCTCATTCACAAGAATCTATTAACTTGAGCCTAGATGTTGTCGATAAAGCATTGGCTGGCGAAACAGCGGTTGGCACCTTCGACAACACCCTAGATCAAGCGACCATCGCGGCATATACGCCAATTGAGCTGAAATACGCAACATGGGCTCTTGTCGTAGAGCTGCCAGAGAAAGAGGCGTTTGCCCGTATTCATCAGTTAGAAAAGATCTTCGTGATCGTGATGCTAACGGCGATCATTCTGGTAGTCGTTGCATCGCACTATCTGTCTAACTTCATCACATCCCCACTGCTTAAACTGACGTGGGCTGCCGAAAAAGTATCGGCGGGTGATCTCGATGAAACCATGATCAATACCGAGCGCAAAGATGAGATAGGCCGACTCGCGGTGAGCTTCGAAAGAATGCAGCGATCTATTCGTGAAAAAATGCAGCTCATCAAAAGCCAAAACGATGAGCTTGAGGACAACCTTAAGACCATTCAAAAGCAAAACGAAGAGTTACAACTGGCAAATAAACTCAAAGATGAGTTCTTAGCGACTACTTCACATGAATTGAGAACACCACTGCATGGCATGGTGGGTATCGCTGAAGCGTTGATATCTGGAGCTAACGGCCCTATTCCTGCTAATCAGAAATATCAGTTGGATATCATCATCAATAGCGGTCAGAGATTGGCGACCTTGGTTGATGATCTGCTTGATTATCACAAGATGCGCTATGGCAGCTTAGATATTAAGAAATCAGCCGTTGATTTGTCGGCAGCCACCAGCTTGGTCCTAGAGTTGTCTCATCACCTATTGGGCAATAAGCCAATCCGTATTATTAACCAAGTCCCAAGTGATTTAGGTCTGGTTTCATCGGATCCTCAACGACTTGAGCAAGTGATGTATAACTTGGTCGGCAATGCCATCAAGTACACCTCAGAAGGTAAAATTGTTATCTCTGCCAGCGTTATCGATGACAACATTCGTGTGCAAGTTGTCGATACTGGCCAAGGTATACCGGCCGAGTACCTTGAGCACATCTTTGAGCCATTGATTCAAGCAGGCCAAGATGCGAGTAACTACCGCCAAGGTGCAGGGCTTGGATTATCGATCAGTCGTCAGTTGATCGAGCTAATGGGCGGTTCACTGTACGTTAGTAGCCAACCAATGCTCGGCACTACGTTTAGCTTTACCCTGCCCCTAGCTACTCAAGATGAGTTAGACAGTTACAACGAATCAGGTCACTACTCGCACTTCCAAGCGCCTGATTTAATTGATAACAGCCAACAAGAAAATAGTGTTATCAGTGAAAACCCAGATGGCCCGTTATTGGTTATCGCCGATGATGAGCCGGTTAACCTGCGAGTATTAGACAGCTTCTTGAAGTTAGAAGGTTATCGAGTACGTACTGCATGTGATGGCCCTGAAACCATTGAACTGATTGAGAAAGAGAAGCCAGAGCTGCTTCTACTCGACATCATGATGCCAGGAATGAGCGGCTATCAGGTTTGTGAAGCACTGCGTAAACAGTATGACCATGCTCAGTTGCCAATCATCATGCTAACAGCCCTCAACCAAGCAGAAGACCGTGTTCGAGGTTTCGAAGCGGGTGCCAATGACTACTTGTCTAAACCGTTCAACAAACAAGAATTAGCGGCTCGAATAACAGCGCATCTATCAGCAAGTAAAGCTGAACAGAGACGCCTTGAAAACGACCAACTGCAACTCGAGCTCAAACATAGAGCGATGGTTGAAGCTAACTTGCTAGAAACTCAAGGCCGCTTACTAGAGCAACTAGAATCGGCACCTGAAGCCATCATCTGTATTCGTGATGACCAACGCATTCGCTTTGCTAACGAAGCCGCAGCTAAGCTATTCAGACGCGGACAGGAACAACTCAAACGCTCAATGGCCGACGAGATCATTGCGCCTAAATACCTTAAGGTAGAACAAGCCCACTACTGCGGTGATATTGATATCTATATAGACGACACACGTCAGCGCATACCAAGTGACATCCTTAAGCTGCCTGAAGGCTCAGGGCTCGACACCATGTATATCTTCAATGTAGGTGGTGGTGTTAACTCAAACCGAATCAATAACCTTGAAACGGCGGTTGAAGCTCTCTCTAGTTATGCCTTTGAAGGCGACAAAGATAAGTTACAGCAGCTTAAAGAGCTTGGCGGAGAATTTACTCGTCTTGCTGACAAGGCAACAGGTGAAGGTAAAAACAAGCAAGAGTTAATGCGTGAGGTACTGGTCGATGCGATGACGAATGCCATCATCTACTGGGAATCGGTGACGGGTGAAACCAAGTTTGCTTTCGCCGAGAAGAGTGGCTTGTGGCGCGTCTACTTAGACCGCAGTACGCTGCAAACTCGAACGCTAGACAAATACCTACGCGTAGAAACCCTACCGAAAACCCCTCGATGGCGAACGGTACTGAGCTCAATCGAATTCATACTGGAACACTGTAAAGAACAGACGCCAGAAAGAACCCATATTGAGATGCTAAGAGATAAACTTCAGAAACTACTGACCAGTTAATCCCTGAACCAACATCACGATACTTTGAATAATGGAGCCCACCTAGCGTGGGCTTTTTTGTACGCCTAATAATCACAAAAAGTAGAATCCCATCGCTTGCAACGCACTTTTTTTACGCCCTTAAACAAGGAGGAATTCACGCCAATTACGTACAGTGTGAGCTCGTAACCGTCAGTACTTTTCGTTCTATTCTCAATCATATCTGACTCTTTGTTGCAGTTTGAGAAGCGAGTCACAACAGAACGGCAGATTTAATTTTCTAGGGAAATTTAACGTAAAACTGGCAAGTGACCGAGATCTACAATTATACCAACGTAGGGTAAGGCATTATAATAAAAAGCCTTTAAAGTTAGTGGCCACTTACAACCTGCAAGAACCTCAAAACCAAATGCGAGTCACATCACTTTAACAATTGCGTACGAAAAACCACCAAAGCAACCTATTTTGACGTTAATGACGTGGGGTTGTGTGTTTTTAACGTTTTTGACGGGAAACGAGTTTGATTAATTCATCGATAAGGTGTTTTCTTACTCCTGCCAAAGGCCTACAGGCCACTCTTACCACTTCTCAGAATCAACGATGAATCTGGAGCAACGAAGAAGAGGTAGGCCTTTAACCAGAGTGTGTATCTACTAAACAATTTAGCGACAGATAACATTCAATCCATTAGTGAAATGAAAGCAAATAGTAAGGAACAGCTATGCTTGCCAATATAAAAAAAACAGCAATAGCAACAGCAATTATTGCAACTGCTACAACAGGTTTTGCATCAGTAGCAACCGCTGCAGAACGCAGTGAACTGACCGTTCACCCGAAAGAGTACACTACATTCGTACGTAACTTTAACCCGTACCTTGGTGCTACTAACCTACATACTACAACTGACTTCATGTATGAGCCGCTAGTAGTATTTAACGAAATGCACGGTAACACTCCAGTGTTCCGTCTAGCTGAAAACTTCAAGATGTCAGATGATCTGATGAGCGTTGTTTTCGACATTCGTAAGGGTGTTAAATGGTCTGACGGAGAAACTTTCTCTGCTGATGATGTTGTTTTTTCTTTCAACCTTGTAAAAGAGAAGCCAGAGCTTGACCAATCTGGTATCAACTCTTGGGTAACTTCTGTAGAGAAACTGAACGACAACCAAGTTAAGTTCACACTAACAGAAGCAAACTCAAACGTACCTTACGAGATTGCTAAAGTACCTGTAGTACCTAAGCACATCTGGAAAGACGTTAAAGATCCATCAACGTTTACCAATGAGAACCCGGTAGGTTCTGGTCCATTTACAGAAATCGATACGTTTACAGCGCAGCTATACATCCAGTGTGCAAACCCGAACTACTGGGATGCAGACAACCTAGATGTTGACTGTCTACGTGTTCCACAAATTGCGAACAACGACCAATTCCTAGGTAAAGTTGTAAACAGTGAAATGGACTGGACGTCTTCTTTCGTTCCAGATATCGATCGTACATACGCAGCAGCTAGCCCTAAACACCACTACTGGTACCCGCCAGCAGGTACACAGGCATTCATCGTTAACTTCAAGCACCCTGATGCTGCGAAGCATGAAGCATTGAGCAACGTTGACTTCCGTCGTGCTTTCTCTATGGCTCTTGACCGTCAAACTATCATCGACATCGCATTCTACGGTGGCGGTACTGTAAACGATTTCGCATCGGGTCTTGGCTACGCGTTTGAAGCTTGGTCTGATGAAAAAACTCATGACAAGTACAAAGGCTTCAACACTTACAACGCTGAAGGCGCGAAGAAGCTTCTTGCTGACGCTGGCTTCAAAGATGTAAACAAAGATGGTTTTGTTGACACTCCATCAGGCAAGTCTTTCGAACTAATGATTCAATCGCCAAACGGCTGGACTGACTTCAACAACACAGTTCAACTAGCGGTAGAACAGCTAAACGAAATCGGTATTAAAGCAAAAGCTCGTACACCTGACTTCTCTGTTTACAACCAAGCAATGCTTGAAGGTACATACGACGTAGCATACACAAACTACTTCCACGGTGCGGATCCATACACGTACTGGAACAGTGCTTACAACTCATCACTACAATCTGGTGATGGTATGCCTCGTTTCGCAATGCACTTCTACAAAAACGACAAGCTAGATGGTCTTCTAAACAGCTTCTACAAAACAGCTGATAAGAACGAGCAGCTAGATATTGCACACGGTATCCAGCAAATCATCGCTGCAGACCAAGTGACAATCCCTGTGATGTCTGGTGCTTACATGTACCAATACAACACAACTCGCTTCACTGGTTGGTGGAACGAAGAAAATCCAAAAGGCCGTCCAAACATTTGGGCTGGTATTCCAGAGCGTCTACTTCATGTACTGGACCTAAAACCAGTTAAATAAGTAATCGTTCAATCCTTGCGGCGTAACCTCTTACGCCGCTTATAAAAATCCCCACACTCTCAATTGAAAGTATGGCGCTAGTCGTCAGGGGATTTTTCGTTCCAAATTTCGCTAGGAGCGACCTGAATCCAGAAACAGGGAAACAATCTGGGTGAGTAAGGTGTGAGTTATGGGTTATTTTTTAAGACGTTTGTCATTTTATTTTGTCGCGCTATTAGTTGCTGCGACGTTAAACTTTATTATTCCAAGAGCAATGCCTGGTGACCCAGTTACCATGATGTTTGCGAACGCTTCTGTACAAGTTACTCCAGAGCGTATTGCTGCAATGAAAGAACTATTAGGCTTCGTTGATGGTGGCTACTTAGTTCAATACGTGGCGTACATGAAGAACATTCTTAGCTGGGAACTTGGTACATCAATTCAATTCTACCCACTTTCTGTAAACACACTGTTGGGTGGAGCATTCGGTTGGTCGCTTTTCTTAGCCGGCACCGCAGTTATTCTTTCTTTCTCGATTGGTTCAATCCTAGGTATTTTCGCAGCGTGGAAACGCGGCAGTAAGTACGATGCCTTCGTAACGCCAGGGATGCTGATTCTACAAGCCGTTCCTCAAGTTGTTATCGCGATGATTGCACTATTTACCTTTGCAATTGGCTTGAAGTGGTTCCCAACAGGGTATGCCTACACCGCTGGTACTATACCTGATTGGACAAGCTGGGCATTCATTAAAGATGTCGCTTACCACGCCTTCTTACCACTGTTCTGTGCTTCTGTTGTTCAAATTGGTGGCTTCCTAGTAAACATGCGTAACAACATGATCAACCTATTAGCCGAAGACTACATCACCATGGCGAAAGGCAAAGGCCTGAGCGAAAACCGAGTGGTATTCAACTACGCAGCTCGTAACGCGATGCTACCTAGTGTGACAGCCCTGTCAATGTCGCTAGGTATGGCAATCGGCGGTCAGTTAATTATCGAAATCATCTTTAACTACCCAGGTCTTGGCAGCGTACTTTTCAACGCAATTAACGCTCGTGACTACCAAGTACTGCAAGGTCAGCTGCTTATCATGACGCTATTCATGCTGTTCTTTAACCTAGTTGCAGACATGCTTTACGTTGTTCTTGACCCTCGTCTTCGTAAGGGTGGTAAATAATCATGAAAGACTTTTTAAAACTCATTTGGCGTAACCCGATGGCCCTAACAGGCGTCATCATCCTAAGTATTTTTATTCTTGGCGCGATTGCAGCTCCATTAATCACCAAACATGTACCAGACAAGCGTACAGGTAACCCACACGAATATCCTGGTTTCGTGGTGAAGTCTGCACAAACTAACCCTGATGGCTGGGTTGCTCAAAATCTAGCAGACGACCGTCGTACATTGATCATGTCTAAAAAGGCAGACCACGTACTAGGTACAACTCGTATGGGTCGTGACGTTTGGTCTCAAGTGGTATACGGCGCACGCGTATCTCTTGCTGTAGGTTTTGGTGCGGGTCTAACCGTATGTTTACTCGCAACTGTTATTGGTGTTTCTGCAGGTTACTTCGGTGGCCGTGTCGATGACGTTCTAACAGCCGCAATGAACATCATGCTGGTAATCCCTCAATACCCATTACTGTTCGTAGTAGCAGCCTTTATCGGTGAGGCAGGGCCACTCACCATAACCTTGGTTATCGGCTTTATGTCTTGGGCTTGGGGTGCCCGTGTTGTTCGCTCCCAAACCTTAGCACTGCGTGAAAAAGAGTTTGTAAAAGCCGCTGAAGTTTTGGGTGAATCTTCATTCCGCATCATCTTTGTAGAGATTCTGCCAAACCTTATCTCTATCGTTGGCGCAAGCTTCATCGGTTCGGTGATGTACGCAATCATGATGGAAGCAACCATCTCGTTCCTAGGTCTTGGTGACCCGAACACAATCAGCTGGGGCATCATGCTTTACAACGTTCAAACCTCTTCATCAATGCTGATTGGCGCTTGGTGGGAACTGTTGGCTCCTTGTATCGCATTGACACTACTTGTAACTGGTCTTGCTCTACTTAACTTCGCGGTCGATGAAATTGCTAACCCGCAACTGCGTTCTCACAAAGGCATGAAGCGTTGGAAGAAACTAGCAGCTCAAGACAAAGAAGAACGTGAACCAGAACTACCACCACAAAATGCACTTTGGAGCGGAGATAAATAATCATGTCTGAACCACTAATTTCTATCCGCAACTTATGCGTGGATTACATCACAGAGTCAGGCGATGTTCGTGCGTGTAACAACGTAAGTTTCGACATCGCTCCAGGTGAAGTATTCGGCCTAGCTGGTGAATCTGGCTGTGGTAAATCAACGGTCGCTTTCTCTCTTATGCGTCTTCATAAGCCGCCCGCTTACATCAGTGGTGGTGAGGTTATCTTCAACGGTGAGAACATCCTTGAATACAGTGATGACCGTATGCAGTCGTTCCGTTGGAGTGAGATGTCGATGGTATTCCAGAGCGCGATGAACGCACTCAACCCAGTACTACCGATGGAAGAGCAGTTCTGTGACGTAATCATGCGTCACACCAACATGACTCGCGAGCAAGCTAAGCAGCGTGCTGAAGGTCTACTTGAAATCGTCGATATTCACCCGAGCCGATTGAGTGACTATCCTCACCAATTCTCTGGCGGCATGCGTCAGCGCTTGGTTATTGCTATCGCGTTAGCACTGAATCCAAAGCTGATCATTATGGATGAGCCGACAACCGCACTTGATGTGGTTGTGCAACGCGAAATCCTACAAAAGATCTATGCACTAAAAGAAGAATTTGGCTTCTCAATTCTGTTCATCACCCATGACTTGTCATTGATGGTCGAGTTCTCTGACCGCATCGGCATCATGTACTCAGGTGAGCTAATCGAAGTGGCTAACTCTCAAGATATTCTAGAAAACCCTTACCACCCTTACACCAAAGGGCTGGGAAATTCTTTCCCTCCACTGACAGGGCCAAAGACAAAGTTAGCAGGTATTCCGGGTAACCCTCTGAACCTGTTAGAGATCCCTGAAGGGTGTCGTTTCCAAGCTCGTTGTGACCGTGTACATGAAAAGTGTACCAAGGTGCCAACCAAGCTGCGTTCTATCGACCCGGGACATTTGTCTAACTGCCACCTGTACGGTGACCCAATAGTACAAAGGAAGCTATAGCTTGCACGCTGACTCAGCGTGAATAACGAACAAGGCGGCTCGACCGCCTAAAAACAAGCAAAGCGAATAAGGATTCTGGAGACAATTATGAGCAAAGATTTCGGTCAATTATTGGTAGAAGGCAAGAATGTCGTAAAAGACTTCCCAATAAGCAGTACCACCATTCAAACCCCAATGATGCGTGCGATTAACGACGTGTCATTCAAGATGTACAAAAGCCGTGGCCTAGCAGTGGTTGGTGAGTCTGGTTCAGGCAAATCAACAACCGCAAAAATGATCGCAAAAATGTACGCACCTTCAGGCGGCACGATCGAATACAAAGGTCGTGATATCCAAGAGATCTCAAGCAGAAAAGATCTTATGCACTACCGTGAAGGCGTGCAGATGGTATGGCAAGACCCGTTTGGTTCATTGAACCCAACGCACAATATCTTCCACCACATTGCTCGACCACTGTTGATCCACAAGAAAGTATCTCCGGGCAACAAGAAAGAGCTAGAAGAACGCGTTTACGATCTTTTAGAGCAAGTAGGTCTCATTCCGCCAAAAGAGACGGCGAAGAAATACCCTCACCAACTGTCTGGTGGTCAGCGTCAACGTGTCAACCTAGCCCGCAACATCGCGGTAGGTGCCGAAGTTGTACTAGCCGATGAGCCAACTTCAATGCTTGATGTATCGATTCGTGCCGGTGTTTTGAACCTGATGGAAGAGATGAAGTTCGAGAAGCAAATGTCTCTGCTTTACATCACTCACGATATCGCAACCGCTCGTTACATCGCTGAAGACCTTTCGGTGATGTACGTGGGACACATGGTGGAATGGGGCGATACCGATGACGTGATTGCTAACCCTCAGCACCCATACACCCAATTGCTTGTTTCGGCCGTTCCAGATCCTAAGAAGTCGATCCACGAGCAACTTGCAGGCAACAAAGGTGAGATTCCTCTGTGGACACCAGTATCAGCAGGCTGCCCATTTGCAGGCCGATGTACTCACGCAATGGATAAGTGCAAAGAGCAGCTACCAGGGGTTACGCAGCTCGCTGATAACCACTTTGTGCGCTGTTACCTACACGAAAGCTAAGCAATAAAACCCAAGTTAGGGTCTTCGGACCCTAACTATTTATATCCAAAACATTCAAGTACCTAGCCAATAGAAACTAGGACTGTCGGAGAATATTGATGCTGTTATTGACCAACCATATTGGCTATGAGTCCACAGGCCCGAAGCAAGCTATCCTACAAACTAAGAAAGCTCGCCTATCAAGCACTACGGCTCTACTCGTCTGTGCTGACAACCATATGACTGTCGGAAATTTTGATGTGGTTAAACAAGGCCGCGTAGCAAATTGGCATCAAGGGCAATTCTTCACTATTGATTTCAGTTCAGTCACTGAATCTGGTCGCTACTACCTACGTTTTGACAACCTGCGTTCAGAAGTATTTGAGATTGGTAGCAACCTATTAATGAACCACACGTTTTCTGATGTGCTTCATTACTTTAAGTCACAACGCTGTGGCGGGATTTTCGACAAAAAAGATCGACAAGCACAAATTCTAGGTACCGACCGATACGTCGATGTCCACGGTGGATGGTATGACGCATCAGGTGATGTCAGTAAGTATTTTAGCCACCTGTCTTATGGTAACTACCTAAACCCACAACAAATTCCGATGGTCGTTTGGAACATGCTAAAAAGCGTACGCTTGACTGGCCATAACCCAGACTTCCCGAAATTCTCCATGACTCGTCTAACGGAAGAGGCTCTGTTCGGTGCCGACTTCTTAGTGCGTATGCAAGACGCTGACGGGTACTTCTATATGACGGTATTCGACAAATGGAGCAAAGATATCAACCAACGCGATATCTGCGCTTATGCGACTCAAGAAGGTCATAAATCAACGGACTTACAAGCGGGCTACCGACAAGGTGCAGGTGTTGCTATCGCAGCATTAGCCGCAGCTTCTGAGCTTGAAATCTCTGGTAGCTACTCGAGCCACACATACCTTGAAATGGCGGTTAAGGGTTACTGGCATCTAAAAGAGTACAACCTCCAGTATCTAAACGATGGTGAAGAGAACATCATCGATGAGTATTGCGCCCTACTCGCAGCCAATGAGCTGTATCGCGTAACACAAGACCAGCAATACCTATCAGAAGCAAGAACTTGGGCGACTCGTTTAATCTCTCGTCAGCAATCCGATGATTCATTTGAGCACTTCTGGTCGGCAAACTCTGATGGCTCTCGTCCATACTTTCACGCAGCTGAAGCCGGTCTTCCTGTGATTGCACTATGTGAATACATCGACAACGAAACCGATGCTGAATTAAAAGAACAGGCGCGCACAGTTGTTGAACAAGCTTGTCAGTTCGAAATCAACATCACCGACAAAGTCACCAACCCATTTGGCTATCCAAGACAATACGTTAAATCTGTCGATGGTGATAAACGTGATGCCTTCTTCGTCGCTCAACAGAACGAAACCGGTTACTGGTGGCAAGGCGAGAACGCACGCCTTGGCTCACTCGCAACCATGGCTTACCTAGTTCAACCGCACATTAAAGATAGCGAACTTCAAGAGCGCTTAATCCAGCTTTCACAAAATAGCCTTGATTGGATCTTGGGCCTCAACCCATACCACATGTGCATGCTCGATGGTCATGGCCATAACAACCCAGACTACCTACCTCAGCTTGGGTTCTTCAATGCGAAAGGCGGTATCTGTAATGGCATCACAGCTGGTTTTGAAGATGAACAAGACATTGCGTTCAATCCACCAGCACAAAAAGATGACATGCTTCAAAACTGGCGCTGGGGTGAGCAATGGATCCCTCATGGTGCGTGGTTCTTATTAGCAACCGCTGCACAGTTCAACTTCTTAGCTCAGCGTAAGGAGCAATAATAATGACTCTTTACTACGTCGGTATTGATGGTGGTGGTACTTCTTGTCGTGCTCGTATTCGTGACGCTCAAGGCAAACTGATTGGTGAAGCGAAAAGTGGCAGTGGCAACATCCTTTTGGGTGTTGATGTTGCGATGAGCTCAATTATTGATGCCATCACAAAAGCGGCACAACAAGGGCAACTCAACTCAGACCATTTTTCAAATATGCATGTTGGCCTAGCGCTGGCTGGCGCTGAGCAAAAATCAGCATGGTTCGACTTCATGGCTCAACCACACCCTTTCGCAAGCATGACACTAAATACCGACGCTTATGGCGCTTGCATTGGTGCTCACAATGGCCAAGACGGCGCAATCATGATCGGTGGTACGGGTTCTTGCGGTATCTTCCTAAAAGACGGTGAGCAATATGTGGTTGGCGGTCGTGAATTTCCGATTTCAGATCAAGGCGGCGGCGCAGTCATGGGCTTACGTTTGATTCAACAAGTCTTGCTTGCAGAAGACGGTATTCGCAACAAAACCCCGCTGACTCTACATGTGATGAATCACTTTAATAATGATGTGGATGCCATTGTCGAATGGTCAAAAGGTGCTATTCCAAAGGATTACGGTCAATTCTCACCAGTTATTTTTCAACTCGCTAACGAAGGTGACGAACTGGCTATCGATATGCTCAAGCAAACCGCGGCTGATATCGAAATGTTTGTCTTAGCACTGCATCGAAAAGGCGCTGACAAGGTGTGCTTAATGGGAAGTATCGCTGAGCGTATTCTCAACTGGCTATCACCACCAGTACAACAATGGATCGTTAAACCTCAATTCGACGCTATTGAAGGCGCATTGATGTTTGCCGGAAAACCACAACACAACTTGTATCAACAGGCTTAGCAGGGAAGTTATATGAATTATCGCATCGACTTAGCTGTTCTTTCTGAACAAAAAAATAACTGCCGATTTGGCCTTACGGTACATAACTTAAGTGACCTCGACGTAAAAGATTGGTCTCTGCACTTTGCATTTGATCGTTTCATCCTTCCAGAGAGTTTATCGCAAGGAGAGCTGACTCAAGTTGGCAGCTTTTGCTCATTCACACCAAGTTCGTCAGTGTTAAAGGCCAACAACCATTACTACCTTGAATTCAGTATTCAAAGCGCACCATTCCGCTTCTATTCTGATGGCCTTAACGATGCCTTTATCCAGTCACATAATGATGGAGAAACATCGGTACTGCCTGTCGCGATATCCCCCATAGTACTGGCTTCGCCATACCGTGAACGCAATCAAATACCTGAAGTTAACGCTGCTGAGATTGCATTGATTCCTCAGCCTAATCAGATCGAATTTCAGCAAGGTAGTTTCGCGCTAAGTAACGACTGCAGAATTGAGGTTCAATCTCATCTTGCTGATAAGGCAGTCTCTTGGTTCCAGCAAGAGTTGCTCTCGACCTTTGAGCTGTCTCTTTCGACCGCGCTTTCAGCTGAACTTTCAAAAGACGAAAGCGGCAACATTCTATTTCGCAGCAACCCAACGTTAGATGAAGCCGAATACAAACTGACCATCACTGCACAACAGATTATTGCTGAATCAGGCAGCCAGTCGGGCTTTACACACGCTGTGGCAAGCTTGATTCAACTAGTTCAACAACTGGACGCAGAGAACTTCTCTCTACCATGTTGCAAGATAGCCGACCAACCGCGCTTTAAGTACCGCGGCATGATGTTGGACTGCGCTCGTCACTTCCACTCAGTAGAGCAAGTGAAGCGTTTAATCAATCAACTGGCGCACTACAAGTTCAACGTATTTCATTGGCACCTAACTGACGATGAAGGTTGGAGAATTGAGATCAAGAGCCTGCCTCAGCTAACGGAAATTGGCGCTTGGCGTGGTCCTGACCATGCATTAGAACCGCAATACACCCACATTGCGGATAACTATGGCGGCTTCTACACGCAGCAACAGATTCGCGAAGTGATTGAATACGCAGAGCAACGCAGCATCACGGTTATTCCTGAAATCGATATCCCAGGACACTGTCGCGCCGCAATCAAATCACTGCCAGACATGCTGGTAGAGCAAGCTGATACCACTCAATACAAGAGCATTCAGCACTACAACGACAACGTGCTAAATCCAGGCTTACCAGGCACTTACCAATTTCTAGATGCCGTTATTGAAGAAGTGGCAGAGCTGTTCCCTAGCGAATTAATTCACATGGGTGCAGACGAAGTGCCACCGGGCGTGTGGACCAACAGCCCTGCTGCTCAAGCTTTGATGAAAGAGCATCAATATCAAGACAGCAAAGACTTACAAGGCCACCTATTCCGTTATGCCGAGAACAAACTCAAGCAACTTGGCAAGCGCATGGTGGGCTGGGAAGAAGCGCAACACGGCGACAAAGTCAGTAAAGAGACCATCATCTACTCGTGGCTCAGTGAAGAAGCTGCAGTGAATTGCGCTCGCCAAGGCTTTGATGTGGTGCTGCAACCGGCACAATTTACCTATCTCGACATGACCCAAGATTATGCACCGGAAGAACCGGGCGTAGATTGGGCTGCCGTAATCCCATTAGAACAAGCTTATACCTACGAAGCACTTGCTGAGATATCCGACACCGACCCAATTCGTAAGCGGATCCGCGGAATTCAGTGTGCTCTATGGTGTGAGATCGTCACCAACCAAAAGCGTATGGATTACATGGTATTCCCAAGAATTAGCGCTTTAGCTGAAGGATGTTGGACACATAAAAACAACCGAAACTGGCTAGATTACCTATCTCGCCTAAAGGGGCATCTGCCATTACTCGACAGACTCAATGTTGATTATCGCAGCCCTTGGAAAGCTCAATAAAACAAAATCAAAGCGACACTCATATCGAGTGGATGCTGACTCAAATTAAGTTGCTAACTCAAATTAAGGTGCTCAGTCAGATAAGACTCAGCATCACTATTTAAAAATTAGCTGCATAGATGCAGTTTGTTAAAAAGGAAATGACAATGAAATACGGCTATTTCGATAACGACAATCGCGAATACGTCATCACTCGCCCTGATGTACCAGCACCTTGGACCAACTACCTAGGTACTGAAAAGTTTTGTACCGTAATTTCGCACAATGCGGGCGGTTACTCGTTCTACAATTCTCCGGAATACAACCGTGTTACTAAATTCCGTCCAAACGGCACCTTCGACCGTCCAGGGCACTATGTTTACCTGCGTGATGATGAGACGGGCGATTACTGGTCTATCTCTTGGCAGCCTGTGGCAAAGAGCCTAGATGAAGCGAACTACGAAGTTCGTCATGGTCTGTCATACTCAAAATTCAAGTGTGAATACAGTGGTATTACAGCAACCAAAACGTTATTCGTTCCTAAGGGTGAAGATGCGGAAGTTTGGGATGTAGTACTGAAGAACAACACTGACAAACCAAGAACCATCAGCACATTCTCGTTCGTTGAGTTCTCTTTCAGCCACATTCAATCAGACAACCAGAACCATCAGATGTCTCTGTACTCTGCAGGTACGTCTTACCAAGAAGGTGTTCTGGAATACGACTTGTACTACAACACCAACGACTTTGAAGGCTTCTACTACCTAGCGTCAACCTTCTCACCAGACAGCTATGATGGCCAACGTGACAACTTCCTTGGCATGTACCGTGATGAAGCAAACCCAATTGCGGTTGAAAATGGCAAGTGTTCTAACAGCGCTCAAACCTGCTACAACCATTGTGGTTCTCTGCACAAGCAATTTACGATTCAACCGGGTGAAGAAGTTCGCTTTGCGTATGTATTAGGTATCGGTAAAGGCAACGGTGAACGCCTACGCGAGAAGTACCAAAACACAGCTAACGTAGACGCAGCTTTCCAAGGCATCAAAGATCACTGGGACGAGCGTTGCAACAAATTCCAAGTTAAGTCGCCAAACGAAGGCTTAGACACAATGATCAACACGTGGACGCTATACCAAGCGGAAACCTGTGTGGTTTGGTCGCGCTTTGCATCCTTCATTGAAGTCGGTGGCCGTACTGGCCTTGGTTACCGTGATACGGCACAAGACGCGATCTCAGTACCTCATGCCAACCCACAAATGACCAAGAAGCGCATTATCGATCTGCTTCGCGGCCAAGTGAAAGCGGGCTACGGTCTACACTTGTTCGATCCTGACTGGTTCGATCCAGAGAAAGCAGACGTTGAGCCTTCAAAATCACCAACTGTTGTTCCAACACCGTCAGATGACGACAAGATCCACGGCATTGAAGATACTTGTTCTGATGATCACTTGTGGATCGTTCCGACCATCATCAAATATGTGATGGAAACCGGTGAACATGACTTCTTTGATGAAGTAATTCCATACGCAGACGGAGGTGAAGCGACTGTCTACGAACACATGAAAGCGGCACTGAACTTCTCTGCAGAATACGTGGGGCAAACTGGTATTTGTAAAGGTCTACGTGCTGACTGGAATGACTGTTTGAACCTAGGTGGCGGTGAATCTTCAATGGTGTCATTCCTACACTTCTGGGCGCTACAAGAATTTTTAGACCTTGCTAAGTTCCGCAATAACGATGCTGATGTTGCTAAATACACAGAAATGGCAGCGAACGTACGCGAAGCGTGTGAAACTCACCTTTGGGATGACGAGGGTGGTTGGTACATCCGTGGCCTGACTAAAAATGGCGACAAGATCGGTACTGCACAACAAGCTGAAGGCCGTGTACACCTTGAGTCAAACACGCTCGCAGTTCTGTCTGGTGCCGTTTCTCAAGAGCGCGGTGAGAAAGCGATGGACGCAGTAGATGAGAACCTATTCTCTGAATACGGCTTACACCTAAACTCCCCTTCATTTGCAACACCAAACGATGACATCGGTTTCGTGACTCGCGTTTACCAAGGCGTAAAAGAGAATGGCGCAATCTTCTCTCACCCGAATCCATGGGCTTGGGTAGCAGAAGCGAAACTTGGCCGTGGTGACCGTGCGATGAAATTCTACGATGCACTTAACCCGTATAACCAAAACGACATGATTGAAACACGTTACGCAGAACCATACTCGTACGTGCAGTTCATCATGGGTAAAGACCACCAAGACCACGGCCGCGCAAACCACCCTTGGTTAACCGGTACCTCTGGTTGGGCTTACTTCGCGGTAACCAACTTCATTCTTGGTGTTCGTACAGGCTTTGAAGGCTTAACGGTTGATCCTTGTATCCCGACTGATTGGCCAGAATTCGAGGTTACTCGTCAATGGCGTGGCGCGACTTATAACATCACAGTGCAAAACCCGAATGCAGTAAGCAAAGGCGTTGCCTCTATCACTATCAATGGTGAATCAGTTGAAGGCGCTATCCCAGTACAAGCAGAAGGCAGCGTGAACGATGTTGTCGTTGTTCTAGGCTAGTCACGCAATTTAACGAACAGCTCTTGTCTCAAGTCTTTACAGGCTTGAGACAATGAGACTAAAAGGATTTTCTAATGATTAAATTTGGTACAGGTGGCTGGCGCGCTTTCATTGGTGAGGAGTTCACTAGAGAAAACGTCCGTTTGGTAGCGCAAGCACTCGCTAACATCATCAACAACGAAGATGCAGCCAAGAATGGGTTTGTGATCGGCTATGACCGTCGTTTCCTTTCCGATAAAGCCGCATGTTGGTTTGCAGAAGTACTTGCGGCGAACAACATCAAAGTAAGCTTCATCGATAAGTTTGTTCCAACACCTATCGTGATGTTCCAAGCAAAAGAGATGGGATGCACCTACTCGGCGTGTATTACCGCCTCTCACAACCCAGCCGATTACAATGGCATCAAGGTATTCATTGAAGGTGGCCGTGATGCTGATGAGATCATCACAGAGAAGATCGAACAGCAAATCGCAACACTGACCAACGAAGATATTATTCGTGTCGATTTCGAGCAAGCGTTGAATGACAAAGAGATCGAAATCATCAACCCGATGAACGCCTTTGTTGATTCCATCATTAATGCCATCGATATTGAATCGATTAAGAAAGCGAATCTACGCGTGCTGATCGACCCAATGTTTGGTGTGGCGAAAAACGCTCTGCAAACCGTGCTGATTAACGGTCGCTGTGATGTCGACGTCATCAACGATGGCAAAAACCCAGATTTTGGTGGCTTAATGCCGTCGCCAAATGCTGCAACGCTGTATCGCTTGAAGCACTTAGTTGCAGCAGAAGGCTATGACATTGGTATTGGTACTGATGGCGATGCTGACCGTTTGGGAATCATCGATGAGAAAGGTCACTTCATTCACCCTAACGAAGTACTACTCCTACTTTACTACTACTTGCTGGAATACAAAGGTTGGAAGGGCTCTGTCGTTCGTAACATCGCAACCACACATCTACTGGATAAAGTCGCGGCGGATCATGGTGAGAAGAGCTTTGAGGTTCCTGTAGGCTTTAAGCACATCAGCTCACAAATGGAGGCCGATGACTCTCTGATTGGCGGCGAAAGTTCGGGGGGTTTAACCATTCGTGGTCATATCAAAGGTAAGGATGGCGTATTTGCTTCAAGCTTACTGGTTGAGATGATCAGTGTGACAGGCAAGAAGCTGTCTGAATTACTTGATGAGATTTACTCTAAATATGGCTATGCCTACACCGCAGAAGGCGATTATAAGTTTAAACCTTCAGAGAAAGAAGCGCTCTACACTAAGATCTACGTCGAGAAGCAACTGCCTGAATTTGAATACGAAATTGAAAGAGTCAGCTATGAAGATGGTGCCAAGGTGTACTTCAAGAATGGCGGCTGGGTCATTGCTCGCTTCTCAGGAACAGAGCCGTTACTACGAATCTTCGCAGAAATGGAAGATAAAGACACTGCAGAACGTGTTCTTCAAAAAGTGAAAGACTTCCTCTCTCTATAGGCTTATAGAGTGCAGCAGTTTTGTATGGGACTTAACAAATCACTGCCTTGTTAAAGCCTATAAGTGAAGAACTCTTGCCCAGTACTTTGATTAAAGTGCTGGGCTTTTTTATCGCGATTCTTGTAACGATTAGTATCGCGTTATATCTCTTTAAAAAGCCAATACGCCTTTGGTATCGACTTTTACGTTGACCGGCATACCCACTTCAAGTGCTTCTGACGAGGTTGCTAATAACTTCTGACCATGCGCTTCGATTACATAACGACAGTGATCACCCATAAATTGCTGTTCTAGCACCGAAATAGCACTATCTTGCTCGTAACTTGCTTGGATATGCTGGGGCCTTAGCAGAAGCTCACATGTATTGCCGAACTCAATCTCCGTTTGCGGTTTGGCTTCAACCATACCCAAACTGGTTTCAAATTCATGCTCCGAAATACGCTGTGCCTTTAAGTAGCTACCGCCACCCAAGAAATCAGCAACGAACTTACTCGAAGGGTGGAAATACAACTCAGATGCCGAACCATACTGTTCAATCACACCATGGTTCATCACAGCCATCTTATCTGCAAAAGCAAATGCCTCTTCGCGACTGTGAGTCACAAAAATAGCGGTCACACCCTGCTTCTTAAAGATCTTACGAATTTGAGAAATCAGCTCATGACGAACTTGAGTGTCAATGTTCGAGAATGGTTCATCTAACAGCAGTAAGTCAGGCTTGTATGCCAAAGATCGGGCAATCGCAACACGCTGCTGTTGACCACCAGAAAGTTGATGTGGGTATCGTTCACCATACTCATCTAAATGAACCAACTCTAACATCTCTTGAACTTTCTCTTTCTTTTGCTGCTCTGAGAGTTCTTTTAGTCCAAAGCCAACGTTCTGGTTGACCGTCAAGTGCGGGAACAGAGCGTAGTCTTGGAAAATCATACCGATATTTCGTTGCTCCGGTGGCAACCAATTATCGCCATCATCGATGGTTTGACAGTTTAAACTCATTACGCCACTACTCAATGGAAGCAGGCCAGCAATCGCCTTAAGTAAGGTGGTTTTCCCGCAACCACTTGCACCAAGAAGACAAACAATTTCACCATGCTCAACTTCTAACGAGAGCGCTTCCAAGATGGTTTGCGACTCATACTTACAAGTCAGATCTTTAATTGATAATGCACAACTCATTAGTGTTTCTGCTCCAAAGAACGGTTTACGATGATCAGAGGAATTAAACCTACTAACACCAGTAATACAGCAGGCATCGCCGCCAATTCGAGGTGCTCATCTGAGGCATAGTTATAAACATAGGTCGCTAATGTTTCGAAGTTGAAAGGACGCAGCAGCAATGCCGCATTTAGCTCTTTCATTGATTCGATAAACACCAGTAAACCGGCGATCAGCGCGCCGCGTTTAATCAAAGGTAAATGAACACGACGTAACATCTGGTTGGTATTGCAACCCATGGTTTTAGAAGCCATATCCAATGAAGGAGATACTTTACTCAAGCTACTTTCAATACTGCCAATCGCCACTGCAGAAAAACGCACCACCATTGCAAAGATAAGCGCAAACATGGAACCAGAGAAAATCAGCCCCGGACGTCCCCACTCCATCACTTTGGCAATATCATTGACTAAGTGATCCATGAACAACACAGGCACCATCACACCAATCGCCAACACAGTGCCTGGAACAGCATAGCCCATCGAAGCAATACGCATATAAGCCTGATTTTTCTTACTCGGGCTGACACGTTGATTAAAGTTCACAATCATCGCAATGATAACGCCAATAATCGCCGCGATTACTGACACATAAAGACTGTTAACAGCATACTCTCTGAATTCAGGCGTCCAACTTTGTGCAAAGTATTTGTAGGTATAGATCATCAACTGACCCAGAGGGAATAAGAATGCAACGCACACTAATCCCCAGCACCAAAACAGTGCCAACCACTTCTTCCAACCGGATAGGTCGTAACGAAAGTCTTCACGACTGCTGAATTGATTCTGGAACAGTTTCTGTTTACGACGACTGTAGCGCTCTGAACTCAACAGCAAGATCACGATAACTAGCATAATTGCCGATATTTTCGCAGCAGCCGTTAAACTTGAATAACCTAACCAGGTATCGTAAACCGCTGTCGTTAAAGTGTTGACTGCAAAGTAACTCACGGTACCAAAATCACCGATAGTTTCCATCGCAACAAGCGATAGACCTACCGCCATTGATGGGCGAACAAGTGGCAACGAGATACGACGAAAGCTTTCCCAAGGTGAGCATTTTAGCAACCGAGCGGATTGCAGTAAGGAGACGTTTTGCTCCATAAATGCGGCGCGGCACAGCAAGTAAACATAAGGATAGAGAACGAGAGACAGAACAATAATAGCACCAGATAAGGTTCTAATATCCGGGAACCAATACTCACCGGGTCCCCACCCAGTAAGATCTCGCAGTAGAACTTGAACAGGCCCAGCAAAGTCGAACCAATCGGTGAATATATACCCAACAATATAGCCTGGCATTGCTAATGGCAGTACTAGCGCCCATTGCAAAACCCGCTCTCCCGGAACACGGCACATTGCCATAATCCAAGCAGACGGAATACCAAAAACCAAAGACAGGAATAAGGTTCCCATGACTAAAACCACCGTATTGTAAGCATAGGTGGGCATTACTGTGGACATCAGATGAGAAAATAGCTCATCTGTTTCTCCAACAGCCGTCGTAAAAATCGCTAAGATCGGTAAAACCAGTAATACAGCAATAATGCCGCTACTGGTGTTCCATAAATAATTCTTTTCTTTCATCGCCTAACTACAACGAGGCTTAATGAAACACAAATGCATTTGCAAATACATCTCATATCCTTTTAATGGTGGGGTTATTTATACCCATATACTCTAATGACTTCAAGGTGAGATGCTAATAACTCAAGGGATCAACGGGGTGCTTTGTATCAAAAAGTGATTTTCCAATAACAAACAACCCCAAGTAGCCAAAATGGCGACTTGAGGTTGTCATTTTACTTAGGCCGAAGCCTACCGTAATAAATTATAGATCGAACTTAACTTCGTCTAATAGCTTGATTGCAGCCGCGTGGTGGTTTGCAATTTCGTCTAGAGAAATAGTATCCGCTTTGAACTCGCCCCATGAAGCAACAAGCTCAGAAGGTTTAACGTCTGCTTTCACTGGGTATTCGTAGTTCACTTCTGCGTACATGCTTTGTGCTGTGTCACCAGATAGGAATTCCATCAGCTTAACGGCATTCTCTTCATTTGGAGAGTATTTAGCCATTGCCATACCAGAGATGTTTACGTGAGTACCTGTAGTCTCTTGGTTAGGGAAGTTAATGTAAACAGAGTCAGCCCAAGCTTTTTGCTCTTTATCATTAACCATCTTACCTAGGTAGTAGCTGTTACCAAGAGCAACATCACATAGACCTTCTTTAATCGCTTTAACTTGCGCGCGGTCGTTACCTTGAGGCTTACGTGCTAGGTTTGCTTTTACGCCTTCTAGCCATTCTTTCGTTTCAGCTTCACCTTTGTGAGCAATCATCGAAGATACTAGAGAAACATTGTATGGGTGCTTACCACTACGAGTACAGATTTTGCCTTTAAATTCAGGCTTAGTTAGATCTTCGTAAGTGAACTCTTCACCTAGACGACCAACACGGTCACGTGAAGAATAAACGCTACGTGTACGAGTTGTTAGAGCGAACCACTCGTTATCTGTATCTTGGTATTGAGCTGGGATGTTCTTTTCAAGTACATCGCTCTCTACAGATTGAACTAGACCTTGTTTAGTTAATTCAGATAGACGGCTGATATCTACAGTTAAGACAACGTCAGCTGGGCTGTATTCACCCTCTTGAGCTAACTTCTCTGCTAAACCTTTTTTAGCAAACTTAACGTTTACTTTAATACCAGTCTCTTTTGTGAACTCTTTGAACATTGGCTCAACAAGGAAAGGTTGACGGTAAGAGTATACGTTTACTTCTTCCGCAGCCATTGCTGTCGGGGCAATTACACCACACGCTAGAGCTGAAAGTGTTAGCAGTTTCTTCATTGTAAAATCCTTTATATCGAAATGATAATGTCTATCAGTTGCGTTATTATATTCATCATTAACATAATTACAATGACGACCAACAAAAAATCCGTCTACTCAGACCATTCAAACTCTCACTTTTGTAACAAACTATTTCAACTTTGTGTCTTGTCGTTCCTCTTAAACAATGAGCCTAACTTCAACGTTCGTGTTTATATATTGTGCAACCGTAAATACAACAAAGCCCCGCAACAAGAGTTGCGGGGCTTTCTTTGTCCAACCTAACCCATTCAGATTAGGCGACGACTGTTGATTATTTTACTGATACAAACTCAGGGTAAGCGCCGACACCACAATCGTGCATGTCCATACCTTCAAGTTCTTCATCTTCCGTTACTCGGATACCGATTGTTGCTTTAAGCACCGCCCATACTGCTAGGCTAGCACCGAATACCCATGCAAAGATGACTGCTGCACCCATTAGCTGAGCACCAAACGTTGCATCAGCGTTGCTTAGTGGCACAGCCATTAGACCGAAGAAACCACATACACCGTGTACAGAGATAGCACCTACTGGATCATCAATCTTAGCTTTGTCTAGAGCGATGATGCTGAATACAACCAATGCACCAGATACCGAACCAATCGCTACAGCAAATAGAGGTGATGGTGATAGAGGGTCTGCAGTGATTGCTACTAGGCCAGCTAACGCGCCGTTAAGAATCATTGTTAGGTCTGCTTTACCCCAAGTTGTTTTACATACTAGTAGTGCTGCAATTGCGCCTGCTGCTGCTGCTGCGTTGGTGTTAAGGAAGATTTGACCTACTGCTGTTGCGTTCTCAAAATCCGAAACCATCAGTTGAGAACCGCCGTTGAAACCGAACCAACCGAACCAAAGGATAAATGTACCTAGCGTTGCAAGTGGCATGTTTGAACCAGGAATCGGGTAGATTTCACCGTTCTTACCGTATTTACCTTTACGAGCACCGAGTAGTAGAACACCAGCTAACGCTGCTGCTGCACCAGCCATGTGTACGATACCTGAACCTGCGAAGTCACTGAAACCCGCTTCTGATAGGAAACCACCGCCCCAAGTCCAATAACCTTCAACAGGGTAAATGAACGCTGTTAGTACTACAGAGAAGATTAGGAATGACCAAAGCTTCATACGCTCAGCAACCGCACCAGATACTACAGACATTGCTGTTGCAACGAATACTACCTGGAAGAAGAAGTCTGATTCTAGAGAGTGGTCTGCGCCTTCACCTTGTGTACCAATTAGAGTACCAAATGATGGCAACCAACCGCCTTCACCGTTGTCGACATACATGATGTTGTAACCAACCACTAAGAAAGCAGTACAAGCAATTGCGTACAAACAGATGTTCTTAGTTAAAATTTCTGTGGTGTTCTTTGAACGAACTAGGCCAGCTTCTAACATCGCGAAGCCTGCTGCCATCCACATTACCAACGCACCTGAAATGAGGAAGAAAAAAGTGTCTAGTGCGTAACGTAGTTCCGTTACTGTTGTTGTAAGTTCCATATTAAAGTCTCCAGTCCTTGTAATTCTTTAAAGTGCTTCAGCATCCATTTCACCAGTACGAATTCGTACGGCTTGGCTTAGGTCATACACAAAAATTTTGCCGTCGCCGATTTTTCCGGTGTGTGCCGCTTGGCTAATCGCTTCAACAACTCGGTCAACATTCTCAGCTTGGGTAGCAATCTCTAGCTTCACCTTTGGTAGGAAATCCACTTGGTACTCTGCACCACGATACAATTCAGTATGTCCCTTCTGACGACCAAAGCCTTTCACTTCAGAAACAGTCATACCTTCAATACCCACATCAGAGAGCGCTTCGCGTACATCGTCTAATTTGAATGGCTTAACAATGGCATTTATTAATTTCATATTCGTTCCTTAAATTCTTACTTAATCCGTTAATTCTCTTATTACAATCCAAGTAGCGTGCCAAAAAGTTAAGTGATTGATTTTAAATAAAATGAAGATAATCAGGTCGTAATAACGAAAAAGGCCGCACCAACATGGTGCAGCCTTTTCACTATCTTAATGCGCGATGCTCTTATTGCTCCAGTTTTGGGCAACGGAGCCTTCAAAGCTCTGAATGACTAACAAATAGGTCTTAGGACTAGTAACCTAAAAAATCCATCCAGCGTTCGATGAGCAGTTCGAAATCGTCGATTCCACAGCTTGCTTGGCTTTCACAGTTATAGAAGTCGAACTCACTGCCCTCTTCCATCTCTTGCTCATGCGCTAACACGTTTTCTTGAATCGTTACTTCGTCTTCATTAATCGCAAGGCTAATCTCTTTGCCAAGCAACGTCACTTCATTGCTCAAGTCCTGTCGAGATTGCTCAATCAACGCCATCACATGATCTAATTTTTGCTTATCTTTACCGATCTCTTCTTGAAGCCAACGGCCAACAATCTCATGGCCCATGCTGCATTTCACATAGTATTCACCCATTAGAGTGTTTCTAGTAAATTCAAACTCCATAACTCAACCTATACTGCATTAATACTCAAGCGATACTATTTCTGAGTATACCATTGTCTTGTCAGAAACGAGCGTATTGACGAATTTATCGTTACGATCCAACCTACACAGTCAATGAAGAGGAGGGCTCTATGCAGTTGAACGAAATGATTGCCAAACAAATTGTCGAACGAACCATGAAAATCATCCCACACTCGATTAATGTGATGGATAATAAAGGTCGCATTATTGGATCCAGTGATCCTACTCGCTTATACCAAAAACATGAAGGAGCGGTACTTGCCATCACCGAATCACGAGTCGTTAATATTGACGAAGCCACTGCCGAACACCTAAAAGGGGTTAAGCCTGGAGTTAATTTACCGATTCTATTTCAGGATAATGTCATTGGGGCGATTGGGGTTTCTGGGACACTGCAGCAAGTTCATCATTTTGGTGAGCTGGTGAAGATGACCGCTGAGCTTATTGTTGAACAAGCTGTACTTATGTCTCAAGTAGAATGGAATAAGAGGCATCGTGAAGAATTGGTATTGCAATTAATCCGAGGTAGCACGCTTAATGACATGCAACTGCAATCCATCGCACAGCGTCTGGATCTCGACCTTGCACAACCGCGGATTGCCGCCATCGTCAAGGTGTTACCGATAGGAGACACTGCGCCTTCATTGGAAAACTTACAGCAATTAGTACATTTACTTGAATATCCCGAGCGCGATAATTTAGTCGGTATCTTGTCTGTTTCACAAAACGAAGTGGTGGTACTCAAGCCTATAACCCTGATAGGGAACAGCTGGTCCAAGGATGCAGAAGCCAAGCGCGTGAAATTGCTACTCAAAAGAATAAAGAAAGAAGCTAAGTTTCAAATCAAGATTGCGCTTGGGGATTACTTTACCGGACTTTCTGGTTTAGCACGCTCATATGATACCGCTGAGCTCACTATGCGCAGTGTCGGTAACCGCCCCGGAGACATGTTTTTCTATCAAGACTATCGACTGCCGGCCATTATGAGTAGCCTGTTACAAGATCCATGGATTCGTGAGCAACTGGAGCAGTCTTACCTACATCTTCAACAACAGGACAGTAAAGGGATACTGATCAAAACTTTGAAGACATATTTAAAACAGAACTGTGATTCAGCTCTCACCTGTAACGAACTACATATCCATCGCAATACGCTACGCTATCGAACAGACAAGATAAACCAAATAACATCATTAAATATCAACAATATAGACGATCTATTTCAACTCTACATTGCAATAAATCTATTCCACTGGTCGAGCTAAAAAATGTGCAGCTGCACAATTTAAAAGGACCGATTTGAGCACTTATTTGTAGAGAATGACAAAGACTTACCAACCCTATATCTTTATATTTGCCGAAAATGACACATCGTTATCTGGGAAATAGAACATGATTGAAGTTTCAACTCTTGGCGCACTTTCAGCATTGATTGTTGCTATCGCGCTCATTCTTAAAAAAGTGCCACCCACCTACGGCATGATCATCGGTGCTTTGGTTGGCGGCGTGGTTGGCGGCGTTTCTCTCACCGAAACCGTTGAGTTAATGATAGGTGGTGCCCAAGGGATCGTCACTTCAGTGATGCGAATTCTCGCCGCTGGTGTGTTGGCCGGCGTACTAATTGAATCAGGGGCGGCTACCTCGATTGCAGAATCCATCATCAAAAAAGTAGGCGAAACTCGCGCCTTACTTGCTCTTGCCATTGCGACCATGATTTTAACCGCTGTTGGCGTTTTCGTTGATGTGGCCGTTATCACGGTTTCTCCTATTGCACTGGCTATTGCTCGCCGCGCAGACCTTTCTAAAACCGCGATCCTTTTGGCGATGGTGGGCGGCGGTAAAGCAGGTAATGTCATGTCGCCTAACCCAAATGCCATTGCGGCGGCTGATGCGTTCAATGTTCCGTTAACCTCTGTGATGGCTGCAGGCGTGATTCCGGGTCTATTTGGGCTGCTTTTCGCCTACTTCTTGGCAAAGCGCCTCGTTAATAAAGGTTCAAAAGTAGCGGAAAGTGAAGTGGTCAAAGCGGATCAAAGTTCACTGCCAAGCTTTTCTTCTTCAATCGTTGCACCGTTAGTGGCTATTGCCCTACTCGCGCTGCGACCACTCGCTGATATCAATGTTGATCCTCTAATTGCATTACCCTTGGGTGGATTGCTGGGTGCGCTGGCTATGGGTCGCTTCAAACAAGCCAATAGCTTTGCGGTTTCAGGCTTGTCACGTATGGCACCGGTTGCTGTAATGCTACTGGGCACAGGAACCATTGCAGGCATCATTGCTAACTCAGGACTAAAAGCTGATCTGATTGAAGTGCTGACGATGTCTGGGCTGCCTTCTTACTTACTTGCTCCGTTTTCTGGCGCACTGATGGCACTATCAACCGCATCGACAACTGCCGGAACAGTAGTGGCATCGAATGTATTTGCCAGCACCATTCTTGAGCTAGGTGTTCCAGCTCTCGCAGGCGCAGCAATGATCCACTCTGGTGCGACAGTACTTGACCATATGCCACATGGTAGCTTCTTCCATGCCACGGGTGGTGCGGTACATATGAGTATTCATGAACGTCTAAAACTCATCCCTTATGAGTCAGCGGTCGGTCTTGTTATCGCCTTCGTCTCAGTAATGATCTTCGGTGTATTTGGTCTGTTTGTTTAAGTTTAAAGGTATCAAAATGAAAATTGTAATTGCTCCTGACTCATATAAAGAAAGCCTATCAGCAATGGGCGTTGCTCAAGCGATTGAAGATGGCTTTAAACAGCTAATACCAAACGCCGAATACGTAAAATTACCAATGGCTGATGGTGGTGAAGGCACAGTACAATCTCTGGTGGATGCGACCAATGGCTCTATCATCCAACATCCAGTGATTGGTCCATTAGGTGAAATTGTCGAAGGCTTCTACGGTATGTTCGGTGACGGTAAAACTGCCATTATTGAAATGGCGGCCGCTTCCGGCCTAGATTTAGTCTCTCCAGAACAACGTAATCCACTAAAAACCACTACCTATGGTACGGGTGAGTTGATCAAAGCCGTATTAGATAAAGGTGTAGAGCATATTATTATTGGCATTGGTGGTAGTGCGACCAATGATGGTGGCTTAGGAATGGCTCAAGCGCTAGGCATTCGTATGCTAGATGCAGAGGGTCACGAGCTGGTGTTTGGTGGTGGTGAACTGTCAAAACTGACAACCATTGATCTCACCAACCTCGACCCACGCCTACAAAACGTACGCTTAGAGGTCGCTTGTGATGTCGATAATCCATTATGCGGACCAAAAGGGGCATCACAGGTATTCGGTCCGCAAAAAGGCGCAACACCAGAAATGGTTGAGCTGTTAGATGCTAACCTTGCTCATTATGCCAGTATCATGAAAAACCAGTTAGGCGTCGATGTCATTGATCTCCCTGGTGCTGGCGCGGCAGGCGGTCTAGGCGCGGCACTTGTTGGCCTGTTAAATGCGGAGCTTCGCCCTGGTATTAACATCGTAATGGACGCCGTCAATTTAGATGAAATAGTCTCAGATGCTGATCTTGTGATTACAGGAGAGGGGCGCATTGATAGCCAAACCATTCATGGCAAAACACCGATTGGTGTCGCTCGCACAGCCAAAAAACATAAACTGCCTGTCATCGGTATTGCCGGCTGTCTAGCCAGTGATTGTGGTGTGGTTCATGAGCATGGTATCGACGCGGTATTTGCGGTAGTGAACCGTTCAGTAGACTTGCCGACAGCTTTGGCTGAAGCGGCTGAAAATATTGAACTTACTGCTCGCAATGTTGCAGCAATGTATACGATTAAGCACTAATCGAGCTCTCTGTAAGCTAAAAGCAATTTTCGCTGTATGCTAAAAGCAATTAAGGCCGCTATTCACAGCGGCCTTAATTATATTTACAACAAAATCAGACGTTACGCAGGCTCTTGGAAGATAACCGTGTCTGCTTTTTCCGTGTACTGACCCATTTTATGGAAGTTCAGGTAACGGTATGTATCAGCAGCCGTTGCATTAATCTTCTCAGCGTACTCTAAGTACTCTTCTTTCGTTGGGATGCGACCTAGAATCGCGCCAACAGCAGAAAGCTCAGCAGAAGCCAGATAAACGTTCGCGCCATTACCTAAGCGGTTCGGGAAGTTACGCGTTGACGTCGACATAACCGTCGAAGCATCAGCAACACGAGCTTGGTTACCCATACATAGTGAACAGCCAGGAGTTTCGATACGTACCCCAGCACGACCGAAGATGCCGTAGTAGCCTTCTTCTGTCAGTTGGTCTTTATCCATCTTCGTTGGCGGAGCAACCCATAGGCGAGTGTTTAGAGAACCATTGAACTCTTCAAGCATCTTACCAGCGGCACGGAAGTGGCCGATGTTGGTCATACAAGAACCGATGAACACTTCTTGAATCTCTGTGCCTTGAACGTCAGATAGAAGACGAGCATCATCTGGATCGTTTGGTGCACATAGGATTGGTTGATCGATATCAGCAAGGTCAATCTCGATAACGTGCGCGTATTCCGCATCTGAATCAGCAGACAGCAACTCAGGGTTAGCTAGCCACTCTTCCATTGCTGTAATACGACGCTCAATCGTACGAACATCACCGTAACCTTCAGCGATCATCCACTTCAGCATCACGATGTTCGAGTTCAAGTACTCAGAGATAGACTCTTCAGAAAGCTTAACGGTACAACCTGCAGCAGAACGCTCAGCAGATGCATCAGAAAGCTCAAATGCTTGCTCAACAGATAAGTGCTCAACACCTTCAATTTCTAGTACACGACCAGAGAATTCGTTGATCTTACCGGCTTTCTCTACCGTTAGTAGGCCTTGCTTGATGCCGTAAAGAGGAATGGCATGTACTAGGTCACGTAGCGTGATACCCGGTTGCATTTCACCTTTAAAGCGAACCAAGATAGATTCAGGCATATCAAGAGGCATAACGCCTGTTGCTGCAGCAAATGCTACCAAGCCAGAACCCGCAGGGAATGAAATACCTAGAGGGAAACGAGTATGCGAGTCACCACCTGTACCTACAGTATCAGGAAGAAGCATACGGTTTAGCCATGAGTGGATAACGCCATCACCCGGACGAAGTGAAACACCCGCACGATTCATGATGAAATCAGGTAGCGTATGGTGAGTGTTTACATCGACTGGTTTAGGGTATGCCGATGTGTGACAGAAAGACTGCATTACAAGGTCTGCAGAGAAACCAAGACACGCCAGATCTTTAAGCTCATCACGAGTCATAGGACCGGTCGTATCTTGAGAACCGACTGTCGTCATTTTAGGTTCACAGTACTGACCAGCACGAACACCTTCAACGCCACATGCTTTACCAACCATCTTCTGAGCTAGCGTGTAGCCTTTATCAGATGCAGATGGATCGATTGGTTTAGCAAACAGATCCGTTTCAGCTAGACCTAGAGCGTCACGAGCACGACCCGTTAGACCACGACCGATGATCAGTGGAATACGGCCACCAGCACGCACTTCATCAAGAAGTACTTTGCTTAGCTCAAAGTTTGAAATCACAGAACCGTTCTTGTGAACAACACCTTCGTACGGGTAGATATCAATGATATCGCCCATGTTCATGTCTTGTACGTTCAGTTCAATGGGTAGTGCGCCTGAATCTTCCATTGTGTTGTAGAAGATTGGTGCAATTTTACCACCAAGACAAACACCGCCAGTACGCTTGTTTGGTACGAATGGGATATCTTCACCCATGAACCAAAGTACTGAGTTTGTTGCCGATTTACGTGAAGAACCTGTACCAACAACATCACCAACGTAAGCCAGTGGAATGCCATCTTTTTGCATTTCTTCAATTTGTTTGATTGGACCAACGCTACCCTGTTCATCAGGAGTAATGCCATCACGTTCCATCTTCAGCATCGCTTTCGCGTGTACTGGGATGTCAGGACGTGACCATGCATCAGGCGCTGGAGATAGGTCATCGGTGTTCGTTTCACCAGTGACTTTAAATACTTTTACTGTGATTTTTTCTGCTACTTTATCTTTCGCTGTAAACCATTCAGCATCAGCCCAAGATTGAAGTACTTGTTGTGCAGCAGCATTGCCAGCTTTCGCTTTCTCTTCTACGTCATAGAACGCATCGAACATCAGTAGAGTATGAGATAGCGCTTTAACAGCGATTGGAGCAAGCTCAGCATCGTCTAGTAGAGATACTAGAGATTCGATGTTGTAACCGCCTTGCATGGTACCAAGCAGTTCTGCAGCTTTTGCTTTGCTTACTAGTGGCGAAGCTACTTCACCTTTAGTGATAGCCGTAAGGAAGCCAGCTTTTACGTAAGCAGCTTCATCTACACCCGGTGGAATGCGATTTTCTAGTAGGTCAAGAATGATTTCTTCTTCACCTTGAGGTGGATTCTTCAGAAGTTCAACTAGGCCAGCTACCTGCTCAGCATCTAGTGGTTTTGGAACAACTCCTTCGGCAGCACGTTCTTCGACGTGTTTACGGTAGGCTTCAAGCACGACTTTTTTCCTCTCATTGCGGTTCACTTCTTCCCTTCATAATTGTTAGTAAAATAAAGAAGTGAACATCCTTGGAAACTTGGCTCTCCATTGCCATTTTTGTCATTCAATTTGTATTGATGAGCGGCGTCATAGAGGCCAAACTGTGGGCGGTAGAATAGCAAATTTAACGTTAAATTAAAATCTTATCATTTTGACCAACATAGCAAGTTAAGACGAAAGTCCCACTATTTTTGCCTAATTACGCACTTAAATAGCGACTCTGCGCATGATTATTTGTAGGACGTACCTACAATCAGATACACCGAATCGAAATTATCTTCGGTTCGGCCATAAGCTAAAATGATCGGCCCGATTGGAGAATCAACACCCGCGAAAACAGAACCCGCGGTGTACATTGGCGCTTCATCAATACTCAAATCATTGTTCGACCAAACACCACCATGCTCAATGGATGCGCCCACGTAGAATGGTGATTTAAAAAGGCCGAAGTCATTTTCAAACCACTTATAACGATAAATAAGGCTGGTGTAAGCCAAGTTCTGACCAATCATACTATTCCTTGGAATACCTGACAGGTTTAAGAAGCCACCAAGCTCTTTGGGATCAATAGGGAAAATCGAATTTTTGCTCTCTACAATACCGTAATCCAGCTTTGCGACTAAAGTATGCTTCTCAATACTCTTTGCTGCCATGAAATTGGCCGAAAACTCATAAACCGTATCACTCTCAGACGTTAAATCCGATTCACCAAGAGAGCTGTCATTATCAAAATCATCATGAGAAACGAGGTACTCTAAATCGACAAAGTAACCCTTGGTCGGTAAGCTGAAATTATCCAAAGTATCCAGTCGGTAACCCATGAAGCCACCAATACGCTTGTAGCCACCACTGCCCAATGAAGGTAACGAAGAAACCTCAACATCCCCATCTGTATAACGAACACCAAATGTCAGCTCCTGCCACAAGGTTGGTTGATAGCCTAATGCCAATTCACCGACATATTCACTATACGTCATAGGGAGATAATCTTTCGTTACGTCCAGTGTCGGTTCTGCAATATCATCAATATCTGCGGGTAGGTTTCTGTTCTCTTTGCTGTAAACAACCGATGCCGAAGTAAACAGCTTTTGACTCGAAAAGAATGGCGAGTATAGTTCCGCTTCAATTCGCTTGTCCGTTCCCATCTCGATATTGGTTCTTAGCTCTGCACCATGCTTATTAATATCAGTAAAGTTGGCTGAGACACCGAGCGAGTATTGGCTTGTAGTAGAGAAATCATCTTCAAGAAAGAATCGAAAGTTGAGGTAGTTTGGCCCCCAAGATTTTTCGTTCACATCGACCAGCAGTTGCTCCTCGCCATCTACCGTGTCAAATTCATAAGTCACCAACTCGAATCTATCTAGCGCATAGAGGTCTTGTACTTTAGATTCAATTTCACTGGTCTTCAGAATCTCACCTGAATCAAGGTTTAAACGGTTTTCGATCAGCTTATCGGAATAGTGGGTATTGTTATTGATAACAACTCGGTCAACGACGGTCTTATCGCCGTGTTTTAGCTGTCTGCGCGCTTTTTGTTTGTCCTCGATATAATGCTGATAATCGGCATTTGAGAGCGATAGCTTAGAAAGTTCATCAGTATGCTGCTTAGCAGCTTCATAGCCCGCGAGGAAAGCCGATGGCATTTTATCAAATTCTGTCGTCTCCATTTCCCCGACATCTGGGCGCAGGAAGACATCATCGTCTGTTAAAGTTTCAGCTTGCTCTTGGGTGCTGCGTTGAACAAGATAATTAGAGAGTTGGTCAGCTGCGGCTAGAAAATTCGTGAAATCATCTTTGCCTTTGTAGTTGGTACTGATATCCACCGCAATGACGATGTCTGCACCCATCGCTCTGGCTACGTCGACGGGCATGTTATTGGTGACACCACCATCAACCAGCATTCGACCATCGAGGTCATAAGGGGGAAGCGCGCCGGGAACTGACATACTCGCCATCATGGCATCAACAAGGTGGCCATGATCGATGACCACCTCTTCAAGTTCGATAATGTCAGTTGCGACTGAACGGTATGGGATAGCAAGATGGTCGAAAGAATCGAATGAGGATAGATTACCCGTGGTCTCACGCAGAATACGCAACATATTCTGGCCTTGCACCACCCCTTTCCTTGCTTTGATTTCGCCCCAACCTAAGCCGAGATCGGTGTTCAGTTGGTAGCGGTCTTCATATTCTTTGTCACGTACACGGCGATCACTACGGTTAACGCGATCACGATAACCGCGATTCCAATCAACCGTATAAATAAAGCTCTCGATCTCGTCTGCGCTCATCCCTGTCGCATAAAGACCACCAACGTATGAGCCCATACTGGTACCGGTAATGTAATCAACCGGGATTTGCATCTCTTCTAGAGCTTTAAGCACACCAATGTGAGCTGCACCTTTTGCCCCACCACCAGCAAGAACGACAGCAACGGTTGGCCTTTTATGAGCTTGTTCAGCCTGCTGAGATTGATCAATCTGTGTCGCGGTGGATGCAAACAGCTGAAAACTGATCACAGTACCGACAACACCTAAGCCACTCACTAACCAACGAGAAATCATTATTTTAACTGTCCTTGTCATTCTTTCTTGTTACGACTTTACCACTGAAAAAGCTTCTTTAGCCACTGTTTTGGTTGACTTTCACAGCCCTTTTTAATGTTTCCATCCTCATCCCAAAGTGGCAGTTTAACTGCACCATCACAATCAAACTCTAAAGCCCCTTCAGAAGTTCGAGTAAAGTTAGCGGTGACAATTCCTGTCGGCCAAGGCAGTAATAACTGCTCGGGTGTTCTCTGTTTGAGATAATCGGCATAAACACGTAACGCACCACTCGAACCAGTAAGCTTAGTCGGCTTATTATCATCACGTCCTAGCCAGATGGTCGTCACTTCACGGCCATCTACGCCCACGAACCAACTGTCTCGGCTGTCATTACTAGTGCCAGTTTTACCAGCTAACCCTGCCCATGCAAACTGACCTTGTAGGAAACGGCCCGTGCCTTCCGACACGCCACGTTTCATTGCATAGGTTGTAAGCCAAGCGGCTTGCTGGTCAACGCTTTGTGATACACGAGGGATCGACTGATACAGAACCTCGCCATCGTTATCAACAACTGAGCGAAGCGCAGACAAAGGTGCTATACGCCCAGAATTGGTAATGGTTTGATACATCTGCGCAACTTGGAACGGAGTCAGTGAGAACGAACCCAAAAACATCGACGGCACTGGGCGAATCTCATTTTTATCGACCCCCAGTTTTCCAATCGTATCCGAGACACTATCAATGCCTAATTGCATGCCTAAACGAACAGTAGGTACGTTGTAAGACTTAGAAAGCGCCACATACAAAGGCACATCGCCACGGAACTTACGATCGAAGTTTCTCGGGCTCCACACGCTACCTTTACTGCCTTTCAAGCTCAGTGGCGTGTCTTTCAATGTTGTCGCCAACGTGTACTTCTGAGGCTGCTCTAGTGCGGTTAAGTAAATTGCAGGCTTGACCAAAGAACCAATTGGGCGACTCGCGTTCAAGGCACGGTTAAAGCCATCGTAGCCAGTACGCTTACCACCGACCATCGCCCGGATTTCACCGGTATTTCTATCCACGGCAATAGCTGCTGCTTCCAGCTTATTACCTGCGGTTTTCGATAAATCAGGCACCTTACGAGCAATCGACTTCTCTAACTTGTCTTGAGATACCGGATCCAGAGAGGTAAAGACTCGAATCCCTTTTTTCGCCTCAAATCGATCGCCGACATACTTCTTAAGCTCAATGTTTACTTGTTGGAAATAAGCGGGCTGACGGCTAGCAATGCGTGGGTTGTCTTGAATATCCAAATCACGACTCGCCGCCTCTTCGTATTGTCGCGGAGTTAAGATGTCTTGTTGCATCAATAAGCGAAGAACCAGATCGCGTCGAGTCTTAGCACGCTCAGGATAGCGAACCGGATTGTAATACGACGGTCCTTTCACCATACCCACCAGCAGTGCTAGCTGATCGATGCGCAGCTCTTGAATAGGTTGACCAAAATACAAACGAGACGCTAAACCGAAGCCATGAATCGCTTGCCCACCATTCTGTCCAAGATAAACCTCATTTAAGTAAGCCTCTAGGATACGGTCTTTGCTGTAACGATGGTCTAAGATAAGTGCAATGTAGGCTTCACGAACCTTACGCCACAATGTACGTTCACTGGACAGGAACAGGTTTTTTGCCAACTGTTGTGTCAGCGTACTACCACCTTGTACCGTTCGCCCAGCTTTGACGTTAACGACCATTGCACGAGCGATGGCCAGTGGCGACACACCATCGTGTTGATAGAAGTTTCGGTCTTCGGTTGCCAGTAAGGCATCAACCATCACTTCTGGGAACTGATTGCGTTTTAAGAACAGGCGCTGCTCATCGTTACTTTTCTCAAGCATGCCAAGCATTTTCGGTTCAACACGCAGGTAGCCCATGTCGCCTTTCTTCTCCAGCGACTGAATGCGAGTTAATTCGTTACCATTGAAGTGCAGCATCACATGACGATCCGCTTCCGGTCCATCAACAAACTCGAACGGACGACGAATCATTTCAATCTTGGTCGAAGACGAAGAGTATTCGCCTGGGTGACGAGGCGCGTTCACCTTACGGTAATTAAGTACATCGAGCTCATTCTTAACCTGAACCAAACTCACCGGAGTTCCCGGAGACAGGTCTAGCACTCGCGCATAAACCACGGTTGGCAAATCAAACAGCTGACCTTCAAAGCGCTGTTTGACCACAGAATCAAGATAAATACCGACGAACAACAGCAATGCCGCAAGCGCTAAGCCCGCTTTCCAAGAAATGCCCCATAGGATCTTCAACCAACCTCTTTTGCCAGATTTCTTAGCCTTAGGTTTGGTCTTTTTCGCAGCCGCTCTTGGTTTTCTTGGCTTGGCTTTGGTCGCTGGTGACTTCTTTGCTGGCGCTTTTTTAGGTGGTGCCTTTTTTGGCGTTAACATTTTGGTCATCATCGATTCAACTGTCGTTTGGTTTTAGTGGTTGCTACATGGTTAGCAGGGTCATCCGGCCAAGGATGTTTTGGGTAACGGCCCTTCATCTCTTTTTGTACTTCTTTGTACGCGCCAGCCCAAAAGCCAGCTAAATCTTGAGTAATTTGTAGTGGTCGCTGTGCTGGAGAAAGGAGCTCAAGCACTACTTTTTTACGCCCTTGCGCGATCAATGGCGAGTCTTGTTCGCCAAAGACTTCCTGCATTCGCACTGAGATCACTGGTTCAGATTGATATTGATAACGAATGGCCTTCTTGCTGCCTGTTGGCATCAGATAGTGCGTTGGCAACCATTGGTCGATTTCTTGATTCAAAGGCCAACCAAGATAAGCCGACAATGCTTGCTCAATCGAAACACTAGACAGTCCTTTTGCCGACTTAATGCCATTCAGATAGGGAGATAGCCACTCATCAAGGTGTTCAATCAAACTCGCATCGTCCATCGCTGGCCAATCATGCTCAGGCATCCAAAGCTCTGCACAGCGTACACGCTCAACCAACTGCTTAGCCGAAGCTGTCCAATTTAAGCGATCCAACCCACATCGAGCGACATAATTGAGCAGCGCTTGGCTCGCCTGATTCGCATCGGGATCAGGTAAAGCTTTGGTGCTGATAATCAACTTGCCCAGAGATACACGCTGCTCAGCAACTAAACGGCCACGTTTCTCATCCCAATCGGCGTAATCGGAACGCACAAACAGTTTTGGAAATTCAGCTTCTAACTGTGCGATATCAACCGCGGTGGCTAAGAAAATCTGACTGGCTCGCCCTGTGCTGCGCATCAAATCAATCACTACGATATAGTTATTGTTCGCCAGTGGATCATCATCACGAACCTCAGCACCGTGGCCATTCGCCAAAAGGAAAGCACTGCTGGTCGCGCTTCTCACTTGTGCAATCCGGTCTGGGAAGGCAAAACAAAGCACTAATGGTAGCAATGATTCGTCAGCTTGTGACAAATCTAAGTGATGATTGAGTTTGCTCGCGAGACTTTTCGCTCGCTGCATCACAACGCTATTTTTGGAATGTTTTCTTTGCTTAAGTCGATGCAAAGAGTGTTGAATATCCGTCACATTGCGCTCCGGCTCTTCCAGCAAAGCAGCAGCAACAATCGCGACATTCAACAGAGCAGGACTACCTTGCTGCGCTTTAACCAACATGCTGGCAATACGAGGCTCTAGACCTAAACGTTGGACCTGTTTTCCTAATGCCGTAAATTGACCATTATCGTCTAACAATTCAAGAGTCTGTAAGAGTTGCTTGGCTTGCCCGATAGAAGCTTTGGGTGGAACGTCTAACCATTGCAGTTCATCAGCACTCGCAGCGCCCCATTGCGTCAATTCAGACACCAGCGAAGACAAATCAGAATGAAGAATTTCAGGTTCTGGTATAGCTGGTTGCTGCATCAGCTGCGTTTCGCTGTACAAACGAACGCACAAGCCCTCTTCAATTCGTCCCGCACGACCTGCTCGTTGTTCAGCAGAAGATTGCGAGATCTTAACTTGCTCAAGCTTAGTAATACCGGTTTTCAGATCGAACTTCGCCACACGTTCAAGCCCGGAATCAACCACCAATCGAATGTCTTCAATCGTCAAAGAAGTCTCAGCAATATTGGTCGCTAACACCACCTTTCGACGCCCTTTCTCTGATGGCGCGATCGCTTTCTGCTGTTGAGAAAAGCTGAGTTGCCCATACAGAGGACACACATCGATATCATTGGCGAATTGTTCTAGTTGAGATTCCACCTGTTTAATCGCAGAAACGCCCGGTAAAAAGGCCAGAAGTGAGCCTGACTCTTTCTCCATCAGAGAGCGAATCACGTTAGCCATTTTAGGGGCTAGATATTCATTTGCACTAAGAGGCTGATAACGGAAATCGACCGGAAAGGTGCGACCTTGTGATTCAACGTATTTGGCATCCGGTAGCAAAGTTTGTAGCGCTTGTTGATCTAAGGTTGCCGACATCACAACCACTTTTAGATCGTCACGCAGCGCGTCTTGGATCTCTAAGCTAAACGCCAATGCGGTATCTGCGTGAATGCTGCGCTCATGAAATTCATCAAAGATCACCATATCAACCCCTGTCAATTCAGGGTCGGTTTGGATCATTCTTGTCATGATCCCTTCAGTAACAATCTCTAAGCGAGTCGTACTGCTGCTTTTAGATTCACCACGAACTCTAAAGCCAATGCTCTCTCCCACCTTTTCTCCCAATTGGCTCGCTAAGTAAGTAGCAATATTCCTTGCAGCCAAACGCCTCGGTTCAAGCATGATGATTTTGCCTTGAACGGCGTTGGTCTTAACTAACTGTAAAGGGAAGAATGTTGACTTACCCGCACCGGGAGCGGCCTTTAGAATAAGTTGAGTGTGTGTTTCTACGCCAGCGAGCAGATCTGGCATCACAGCTTCTATGGGCAGTTGTGGCAATGGGAGAACCTTGTGGTGTAATGTTGGCAACATTGTACATAAAAACCTACCTGTCTAAATAAGTAATATGCACTTCAATCCGCCATTAGAGCCTGCGACTCTTATTAAACGCTATAAACGTTTCCTCACTGACATCCAACTTCCTGACGGTAGCGAGCGTACTATTCACTGCGCTAACACTGGAGCGATGACAGGATGTGCGACTCCTGGCAATACGGTGTGGTACTCAACCTCCGATAATGCAAAGAGAAAGTACCCAAACAGCTGGGAGATCTCAGAAACAGACAAAGGTCATCGTATTTGTGTAAATACTGCGCGGGCAAACCAGCTAGCAGTGGAAGCAATTGAAAATGGGACTATAGTTGAACTCTTAGGTTATAACGCGTTACGAACCGAAGTGAAATATGGCAGTGAGAATAGTCGCATTGATATTCTGCTTGAAGATAACGAAAAGCCGCCTTGCTATATCGAAGTGAAAAGCGTCACTTTGCTCGACGAGCTAGAAACGTCAACTAAAGGGCAAGGTTTTTTCCCTGATGCGGTCACAACCAGAGGCCAAAAACATCTGCGTGAACTCACAGAAATGGTCGAATCTGGAAATAGAGCCGTACTTTTATTCACTGTTTTACATTCAGGTATTGAAAAAGTGTCTGCGGCACACCATATAGACGCCAAATATTCGTTATTACTAAAACAAGCACAAGACGCTGGAGTTCAAGTGCTTTGCTATAAAGCAGAGCTCAGCAGTACTCAAATACAACTAAAACAAGCTGTTGAATTTATCAATAGCTAGGCAAAGATGCTGAGCTAATCACATTGATTGCAAGTTTGAATAAGAGTATTTGCCACCATTCGTTCTTTCTGCTATAGATACCCGCCTTAAAATTAGCTGCTTTGCAGTTGACTAGGTGTAAATAGGAGATGCTGTATGCCAGAATCTAAGAAAAAAGCGCTAGGCATCCTAGCCATCGCAGGTGTTGAACCGTACCAAGAGAAGCCAGGTGAAGAGTACATGTCACCTGAGCAAACGGAACATTTTACAAAAATTTTATCAGCTTGGCGCAACCAGCTCAGGGAAGAAGTTGATCGTACTGTGCACCACATGCAGGACGAAGCAGCGAATTTCCCAGACCCAGTTGACCGTGCTTCTCAAGAAGAAGAATTCAGCCTAGAGTTACGTAACCGTGACCGTGAGCGTCGTCTTATCAAAAAAATTGAGAAGACATTAGACAAGATCGAAGAAGACGATTTCGGCTTCTGTGATTCTTGCGGTATCGAGATTGGCATTCGTCGCCTTGAAGCTCGTCCAACTGCTGATCTTTGTATTGACTGTAAAACACTTGCAGAGATCAAAGAAAAACAGATGCAAGGTTAATTCTTGCAGATGTAAAGAAAGGGAGCCTTGGCTCCCTTTTTTGTTTGTTATCCAAGCGAAGTATTTCACACGCTTGATAGTAAATAGCAGCTTTAAGCCTTAGTTCTATACATCAAACCTTGTTCTATAGATTGAAGCTTAGTTCTAGGCATTAAAGCTCTTATCAAACGTCTTAAGAATCGGCTACTGCGGTACCATTTAGATTAGGTTGTTCACTCATGAATTATATCGGGCGCTTTGCACCATCACCGTCAGGTCCTCTTCATTTTGGCTCACTTGTTGCTGCTCTTGGTAGCTACTTTCAAGCGAAATCTAACCAAGGAAAATGGTTAGTTCGTATGGAAGACCTCGACCCGCCAAGAGAAATGGCCGGCGCTGCAGACCTCATTCTTAAGACGCTTGAGGCTTACCATCTATTTTGGGATGGTGAAGTCGTCTATCAAAGCCAACGTCATGACTTGTATCAAGCTCAAATCGATCAATGGGTTGCTGACAATCAAGCCTACTACTGCCAATGCACCCGCAAGCAGATAAAAGCTTTGGGCGGCTTTTACAATGGTCACTGTCGAGATGTAGGCCTAATCGATTCAGGTGAACAGGCGGTGCGCTTGTGCATGGACTTTCCAGTAGAGTCCTTTGATGATGTTCGCCACGGCACCATTCAAATCCCTAAAGCACTAGCTGTAGAAGATTTTATTATTAAACGTAGAGATGGATTGTTTGCCTATAACTTGGCCGTTGTCCTTGATGACATCGAACAAGGAGTAACGGAAGTCGTAAGAGGCGCAGACCTGATAGAACCAACAGGTCGACAAATCAGTTTGTACAAGACGCTCAAGCAAAAAACAGTGAGCTACTTGCACTTACCATTGGCAACCGATGACTTGGGGAATAAACTGTCAAAACAGAACCATGCCACCGCGATAGATCTAGACAACCCAAAACCAACGTTACTCAACGCGATGCGATTCTTAGGTTTTGATATCCCGACGGCCCTTTATGAGGCTTCAATGGATGAGATTTTATTGTGGGGCTGCCAACAATGGAACGTCAGTCAGTTACCTGATAGTTTACAAAAAGAGCACTGTAATTAGCTCGAAACTCACGGCAAATAGCAAAAACGACACATAAAAATGCCATAACCAACCACTGTGGTTAAGCAGACGATGTTCTCAAATGGCTCGCGCTAAGCTATTATTAGCCGCAATTAAACTCTGCACTACCACTTTGGACTAAGAGAAAAACAAAGTTGGCGATACCTACTTTGTTCTAAACTAATGAATACAAACGACAATACCCCAAGCGAACAACGCGGATTCCACGAATTAGCTCTGAATATTTATACTCGTCAAGAGCACAATATTTCACGCAAGCAGATCAGCGACAACGCACTAAAAGTGCTATATCGCCTGAATGGTGCGGGTTTTGACGCATTTCTAGTCGGTGGTGGTGTGCGCGATATCTTATTAGGCTCTCAGCCAAAAGATTTTGATATTGCGACCAACGCAACGCCAGAGCAAATCAAACACCTCTTCAGAAACTGTCGTCTTATCGGTCGCCGTTTCCGCTTGGCACATATCATGTTTGGTCGCGACATCATTGAAGTGGCAACTTTCCGTGGTCACCACCAAGAACCATCGAAGAACGTTTCTGCACAATCGAAAGAAGGCATGCTACTTCGCGATAACGTGTACGGCAGTGTTGATGAAGATGCAGAGCGTCGTGATTTCACAATCAACGCGATGTACTACAACATTGCAGACTACAGCATCCACGATTACGCGGGTGGTGTAGAAGATTTAGAAGATAAACTGATCCGCCTGATTGGCGATCCAGAAACGCGTTACCGCGAAGACCCAGTGCGTATGCTACGTGCAATGCGCTTCGCCGCTAAACTGGATTTCGACATCGAAGAAGACACGGCTGACCCGATTGAAGAGTTAGCTCACCTTCTAAGAGATATCCCAGCAGCGCGCCTTTACGAAGAGTCTCTGAAATTACTGCAATCAGGTCACGGTTTAGAAACCTACCACCTGATGCGCGAGTACAATCTATTCCAACAGATGTTCCCAGCGGTAGCTGAGCACTTCACCGAAGATTACGACTCTCACACAGAGCAGATGCTTGATTTGGTTCTCGATTCAACCGACCTTCGCATCGAAGATGGTAAGCGAGTAAACCCAGCATTCATGTTCGCAGCGATGCTTTGGTACCCAATGAACAAGCTGGCAGACAAACTTGTCGCTGAACAGGGTATGGCACACTACGATGCGATCATGGAAGCGAGTAACATCATTCTAGATCAGCAAGTAAAGTCTATTGCTATTCCTCGTCGTCACACCGCCACCATTCGCGAAGTTTGGCAACTGCAACTTCGACTGCCTCGCCGTAACGGTAAACGCGCTGTTCGTCTAATGGAGCTCAACAAGTTCCGTGCAGGCTACGATTTCCTAGAAATGCGTGGTGAGATTGAAGGTGGCGAAACCAAAGAGTTAGCAAAATGGTGGGAGCGTTATCAGACTGCGGGTCGCAACATGCGTCAAGCAATGGCTAACGACGTTGCAGCACCATCAAAGTCAGGCCATCGTCGCCGTAAGACTTACCGAAACAAAAAGAGTAAGCAATCCGAATGATAACTGCTTACATTGCGGTCGGCAGCAACCTTGCCGACCCAGTTAGCCAAGCAAATTTGGCTATCGAAACGCTAAAAAGCCTACCGCGATCAACGTTTATTGCGACCTCTCAGCTATATAGTAGCACTCCAATGGGACCGCAAAATCAACCAGACTACATCAACGCGGTAGTCGCTATCCAAACCGAATTAACGCCAATTGAACTGCTTGATTGCACTCAAAAGATCGAACTAGAGCAAGGGCGCGTCCGTAAAGACGAACGTTGGGGACCAAGAACCTTGGATCTCGACATTGTGCTATACGGCAATGAGGTGATCGATTCAGAGCGCTTAATCGTTCCTCATTATGGAATGAAAGAACGAGAGTTTGTACTCTACCCGCTTGCTGAAATCGCACCAAGTTTACAACTCCCTGATGGGACTGAGCTGACAGAACTACTGAAAATAGTAGATAAGAACGGGCTCAATGTTTGGCAACAATAGCCAAGCGCATTAAGGAAAACCAATGAAAAAAGTAACCATTAACGACCTGATCAAATGCAAACGTGAAGGCCGTAAATTTGCGACTTCGACAGCTTATGATGCGAGCTTTGCTCAATTATTCGAAAGCCAAGAAATGCCAGTTCTGCTTGTCGGTGATTCACTGGGTATGGTTTTACAAGGCCATAACGATACATTACCAGTAACCGCTGAAGACATTGCTTACCATACTCGCTCAGTGCGTGCTGGTAGCCCAAATTGTCTTCTTATGGCTGACATGCCTTTCATGAGCTACGCGACGCCAGAACAAGCTTGTGAGAGCGCAGCGACTTTGATGCGTGCTGGTGCGAACATGGTAAAAATCGAAGGCGGAAGCTGGTTGGTTGATACTGTGAAGATGCTAACAGAACGTGCAGTACCAGTATGTGCACACTTAGGCTTGACGCCCCAGTCTGTGAACATTTTTGGTGGTTACAAGATTCAAGGTCGTGACGACGAGCAAGCCGACAAAATGGTTGCTGACGCGTTAGCACTGCAAAACGCAGGCGCTCAAATCGTTCTACTTGAATGTGTGCCAGCTTCATTGGCAAAACGAATTACAGAAGCTTGTGACGTACCGGTTATCGGTATCGGCGCAGGTAATGTTACCGATGGTCAGATCTTGGTTATGCATGACATGTTCGGTATTTCTGCGAACTACATGCCGAAGTTCTCTAAGAACTTCCTAGCAGAAACAGGTGATATGCGTAAGGCAGTAGCTCTATACAAAGAAGAAGTAGAGAGCGCGCGCTTCCCTGATGAAGCTCATACAATCGCTTAGGAGTAAGTATGCAAACTTTTGCTGAAATAGCGGCTCTTCGTGAGCAGATTAAACAGTTTAAGCGTGATGGACGTACGGTTGCTTTTGTACCGACAATGGGAAACCTGCATGAAGGCCACCTGACTCTGGTAAAGAAAGCTCGTGAACTGGCCGACATCGTTGTGGTAAGCATCTTTGTAAACCCAATGCAGTTTGACCGTGCAGACGACCTAAACAACTACCCTCGAACGTTAGAAGCAGATTTAAGCAAACTAACAGGTGAAGGGGTTGAGCTAGTATTTACACCAACGCCAGAGGTGATGTACCCAGATGGATTAGACAAGCAGACGTTTGTTGAGGTCCCTGGCATATCTCACATGCTTGAAGGTGCCTCTCGTCCAGGTCACTTCCGTGGTGTATCAACCATTGTCACTAAACTGTTTAATATCGTTCAGCCAGACTTTGCATGCTTCGGCGAGAAAGACTTTCAGCAACTTGCTGTTATTCGCCAGATGACCACTGATTTAGCATTAGACATTGAAGTTGTCGGCGTTGCGACCGTTCGTGAAATGGATGGTTTGGCAATGAGCTCTCGCAATAGCAACCTAACGATTGACGAGCGCCAACGAGCGCCCGTTTTAGCGCGTACTATGCGCTGGATCAGCAGCGCTATTCGTGGTGGTCGCGATGATTACGCATCAGTGATTGAAGATGCTACTGACCAGCTACGCGCTGCAGATCTTCAACCTGACGAAATCTTCATTTGTGATGCTAAAACTCTGCAAGCGATCACTTCAGAATCAACTCAAGCAGTGATTCTAATGTCGGCTTTCCTAGGTAAGACGCGTCTTATCGATAACCAAGTTCTCGATTTGGTAACGGAAACCAAAGAAGAAGTGAAAGAAGAAACGACTGAATAGTCGGCTTCTGCTCTTAACGCAAAACAAAAAAAGGTCGATGTTATATCGACCTTTTTCTTTATCTGTTACTTAGATGAACCAAAGGTTAGCTACGTAAGCCAATACCCTTTGTCACTAGGTAGTGTGCAATGCCATACAACAGCACGATAAACACACCTAGTACGCCAAACGACGTCACGATCCCCACATCAGACACACCCAAGAAGCCATATCTGAACGCGTTAACCATGTACACGATAGGGTTCAACTTCGATACTCCTTGCCAGAATTCAGGCAATAGACTGATCGAGTAGAACACACCACCAAGGTACGTCAGCGGCGTTAAGATAAAGGTTGGGATAATAGAGATATCATCAAACGTGCGTGCGAATACCGCGTTAATCAAGCCACCCAAAGCGAATACTACCGACGTTAAAAATACCGTCGCAATGATCACGCCCCAATGGTCAACTTGTAAGTCGACAAAGAACAACGACACGAAGGTTACTATGGTACCCACTAACAAGCCACGAACCACACCACCCATTACGAAGCCGGCGATAATCACGTAGTTAGGAACAGGCGCTACAAGCAGCTCTTCAATGTTCTTCTGGAACTTGGCACTAAAGAACGATGAAGCAACGTTGGAATATGAGTTGGTGATCACCGACATCATGATCAGACCGGGAACAATGTATTCCATGTAGCTAAAGCCGTTCATTTCACCAATACGCGCACCAATCAGGTTACCGAAGATGATGAAGTAAAGCGTCATGGTAATCGCTGGCGGCACCAGAGTCTGCACCCAGATACGAGTAAAGCGATTGATCTCTTTGGTCAACAAACTGCAGAAAGCGGTCCAATATAGGCTGTACATATTATTTACTCCCCTCACGGACGATACTCACAAATAGCTCTTCTAGACGGTTTGCTTTGTTACGCATAGAGAGGACTTTAACCTGTTGCTCGCTCAATTGAGCAAAGATGGTATTCAAACCTAGGTTCTTGTCGATTTCGATTTCTAGCGAGCCATTGACCATCACTTGGCTATTCACGCCTTCAAGCTTAGGTTCAGTCGTGCCCTCTTCCAGATCCAGAATAAAGGTCTCAGCACTCAATTTGCCCAACAGCGCTTTCATTGTTGTGTTCTCAATCAGCTCACCGCGATTGATGATACCAATGTTGCGACACAGCATTTCTGCTTCTTCTAGGTAGTGCGTGGTCAAGATAATGGTAATGCCCTGCTTCTCATTGATCTCTTTTAGGAATTCCCACATTGAACGACGTAGTTCAATATCAACACCTGCTGTAGGTTCATCAAGGATCAACAAATGAGGTTCATGCATCAATGCACGCGCGATCATCAAACGACGCTTCATACCACCAGACAAGTTACGCGCGCGTTCGCCACGCTTTTCCCACAGATCGAGTTGAGATAGGTACTTTTTCGCTCGCTCTTTCGCTAATGCTTTTGGCACGCCGTAATAACCCGCTTGTTGCAGCACGATCTGTTCAACGGTTTCAAACGGGTTAAAGTTAAACTCTTGAGGCACAAGGCCTAAGTTCTGCTTCGCCAATTCCAGATCGGTATCAATGTCGTAGCCGAACACTTTAACCTTGCCTGACGTTTTATTTACCAGTGAAGAGATAACACCAATGGTGGTTGATTTACCCGCACCATTGGGACCAAGTAGTGCGTAAAAGTCGCCTTTTTCTACTTGTAAACTAACGCCCTTAAGAGCCTCGAAGCCCCCAGCATAAGTTTTTCTTAATTGCTCAATTTCTAATGCATACATAGAGATAGATTGCCATTTGCTATAGATAAGATGTAGACGACCGAGCTTGAGGAAGAGAGTAATGCTTAAAACGAGCTAGCAGAAAACTAACCCAAACTTGTTAACTCGGCCATTTTGCAAACAAGTTTATCGTTGATTGACGATTAATACAAATATCGTGTGAGAGTTTCTTTCGAAAACAAATAAGCGTCTTGGCTAGGTGAAGACTAAATCAACGTTCAATAAATATAAAAATGCCGCTAAGTGATTCACTTAACGGCATTAATGATCAGTCTTGAAGTGAGCGTCTATGGCTTATTCATATCAGGTCATTCATATCAGCTTATTACTGAAAAATTAAACTGACTCAAATTGATGCTCATCTCTGTCGACATAGCTTGTTGCTGCCGTCAGGGCTTCATATCTGAATCGATAAGTGTTGGATTCAGGTACTAGGTCAATCACGTGGAACTTCTCTAGTTGTTGACGAGTATTCTCATTAGGACACAGCAGATACACCTCACACTGCGCATCCAATGCATCTTTAATCGCATTCTCTAGCGCTAGGCCAACAGTGACATCAATCATAGGTACATCTGTCAGGTCTAGAATCATCGCTTCATAGTCAGAGATACTTGAGTGCTGACGTGAAATCGCCTTTGAAACGCTGAATATCATCGGCCCTGATAGGTAGAAGAATAGCACCTTACCATTGGCACTATCGAGTAACTGACGTTCGCTATCAGTCAATGGGATATCGTCTTCATCATCACCATCACTGATCGCCTTAACTTGTCTGGCTTGCTCTCGGCTCAATCTTTCAATAATCAGAATATTCGAGATAAACACACCCAGTCCAACGGCAATAATCAAGTCAACAAACACAGTCAATAGCATCACGCCGTACATCACGCCCATGCCGGCATAGCTAACCTTGTGCGCGCGCTGGATAAAGCTCCAATCTAGGATATTGAAACCAACATACATCGCGATACCAGCCAGCACTGCCATAGGAATCGGTTCTGTTAAACCACCTGCAACCAATACCACGAGCGCAAGTACTAAAGCTCGAATAACACCTGAAAGCGGAGAACGCGCTCCCACCTGAATATTGGTTACAGTCCCCATAGTAGCACCCGCGCCAGGTAGTGCACCAAACAGGCCAGAGATCATATTGGCAATGCCTTGACCACGAAGCTCTTTGTCTGAGTCATGCTCTTTACGAGTCAATGAATCTCCGATAACCGCGGTCAAAAGCGTATCAATACAACCTAATGTACCAAGCACCAAGGCATCGATAACCATAGTAGTAAACTGTTCAGCGCTGATCGTAGGGATAACGAGGGAAGGTAAACCAGCTGGGATTTCACCAATACGGCGAATAGAGTCGGTATCAAAAATAATGACGGACAAGAGCGTTACAGCCACTAACGCGACCAGTTGAGCAGGCACATACTTACGATACTTAGCGGGGAAGCCAAAAAGAATACCGAGTGTCAGAGCACCTAGAAATAGCTCACTCACTTTTAAGTTTGCTAGCGTATCAGGTAAAGCAGAGAGCGTGCCCATTACACCACCGGATGGAGCGGCATGCCCTAACAATGGAGACAGCTGCAAGATAATCAGAATAACGCCAATGCCCGACATGAATCCGGAGATCACGCTATATGGCATCAAAGTGACGTATTTTCCTAGCTTTAACGTACCAAGTAATATCTGGAATGCACCGGCCATCATCACGACAGTAAAGGTCATTGCCATTCCGGTTTCAGGATATTTAGCAACCATACTCGTCATTACGGCAGTCATGATCACCGTCATCGGGCCGGTAGGTTCAGAAATCAAACTACTCGAACCGCCAAACAATGCTGCAAATAGGCCAACCATAATGGCGCCCCACAAGCCAGCTTCAGCTCCCGCGCCAGAAGCAACACCAAATGCCAATGCTAAAGGTAACGAGATGATGGCTGTAGTTACACCGCCAAACATATCCCCTTTGAGATTGATATCCGTAAAACGACTTCCAAACAAAACACACCTTCCTGATGATGAAATGACAAACCTTATCACTTTAGCAAATGTATCAAGTGTTCAGAAAGTGTTAATTCAATCACATTATTCATGTCTTATAACCGGATTATTGATAGTGGGCTAAGTTTATGATTTTCCGTACTAGAACACGTCAGATGAGTACATTTTGACGCAGTTTTTACGAGATTGAATTTGTAACATTGTGTATAGTTAAGCATCTTAATTGAGGGATGTAAGAAGCAAGATGCCAGAAATAAAACAGCTTTTTGAGAACAATTCCAAATGGTCTGAAGAAATTCGCTCTGAAAGACCTGAGTATTTTACAACGCTTGAAGAGGGTCAAAGCCCTGGTTTTCTATGGATAGGTTGTTCAGATAGCCGAGTTCCAGCCGAGCGCCTGACTGGCTTATATTCTGGAGAACTGTTTGTTCACCGAAACGTGGCCAACCAAGTGGTTCATACAGACCTAAACTGTCTATCTGTTGTTCAGTACGCAGTAGATGTGCTTAAAGTGAAACACATTATTGTCTGTGGTCACTACGGTTGTGGCGGTGTTAACGCGGCGATTGATAACCCTAAACTTGGTCTTATCAACAACTGGTTACTGCACATCCGTGACAATTACCTAAAATACCGCAAGCAAATCGAGGGGCTTCCTCGTGAGCAATGGGGTGACAAGTTATGCGAAATTAACGTCGCAGAACAGGTTTATAACCTAGGTAACTCAACCATTATGCAAAATGCGTGGGAGCGTGGCCAAGACGTTGAAATCCATGGTGTGGTTTATGGTATTGGCGATGGCAAGCTACAGGACCTTGGCGTACGTTGCTCAAGTAACGATACTTTAGAGAACAGTCACTTAGATGCATTAAACAAGATCTTAACGACGCCTCTTCTTAGTCAACAAAGCTAACCCATTCCGTCATATATACAAAAAGCCCGCATCAAGCGGGCTTTTTAATGACTTCTAAACCACAAGCGTAATGATTACTCTTGAGGTACTACCTTACCGATGTACGGTAGGTGACGATATTTTTGTGCGTAGTCGATACCAACACCAACAACAAACTCGTCTGGGATCTCAAAACCAATCCATTTTGTATCGACAGTCACTTCACGGCGAGAAGGCTTGTCTAATAGCGTACAAATTTCGATAGACTTAGGACCACGTAGGCTCAGAATCTCTTTTACTTTAGTCAGCGTGTTACCTGTATCGATAATATCCTCTACAAGTAGAACGTCTTTACCTTGGATATCATCATCAAGATCTTTCAAAATACGAACATCACGTGAGCTTTCCATGCCGTTGCCGTAGCTAGACGCGGTCATGAAATCAACTTGGTGAGTTAAATCGATAGCACGAGCAAGATCTGCCATAAAGACAAAAGATCCACGCAATAAGCCAACTAAAACTAGATCTTCACTACCGTTGTAGTGTTCCGTGATCTGTTTGCCTAGTTCGTTCACTCGATCCTGAACTTCTTGCTCAGAGATCATGACTTCAACTGTATGCTTCATACTGCTCTCATTCTATTTGGTGATTGCGACGAATGTTGACAGTTTCGTCAGTTGTGTCGCTCAATTTTGTGCGTAAGTCTAGCACTGCTCAAATACCCACACCACCTTATGGTTCGAATTTACTGTCAGATTCTCCACGAAATGTGCGCTGGTGCCTTATCCAATACTCGTCTCCTTTCACATCAATGCTGATCACGCTTTATGTATCAAGTTTGATGTAACTGTCTATAAAACAAGCTGAAAGGATTGACCATTCGCATATGCACCATTACACTCATCTTGGCTTAAATAATAATAAAATCATTAATATAAAAATTTCGTTGGCAAGGAAAATAAAATGGACTCAATATCTAAGAGACCTAGAACTAGGCTTTCACCTTTAAAAAGAAAACTTCAATTGATGGAAATCGCTCTTGAGGTATTCTCTCGCCGCGGCATCGGTCGTGGTGGACACGCTGATATTGCAGACATCGCTCAGGTGTCTGTCGCAACGGTATTTAACTACTTCCCAACCCGTGAAGATCTGGTTGATGAAGTACTAAATCACGTTGTACGCCAATTCTCTAACTTCCTTTCAGACAATATCGATCTGGATATTCACGCAAAACAAAACCTACATAATATTGCGACTGAAATGGTGACGTTAGTGGCTCAAGATAGCCATTGGTTAAACGTGTGGTTCGAATGGAGCGCTTCGACTCGTGATGAAGTATGGCCGCTATTCGTAACAACTAACCGCACTAACCAAATGTTAGTACAAAACATGTTTAGCAAAGCGATTGAACGCGGCGAAGTCTGTGACGATCACGACCCTAAACATCTAGCGAATCTATTCCACGGCATTTGCTACTCGCTATTCATCCAAGCGAAACGTGTAGAAACGCCAGAAGAGCTTTCAAGCTTAACGGATAGCTACTTGAACATGCTGTGCATTTATAAGTAGATTTGAAATTCGGTCTTCGAAAAAAACTTAGGGATTGGCGTATTGCGTCAATCCTTTTTTGTTACCGATAGAGGGCTATTGGTTTAAAAAGATTCCCTACTCCCTCCTTCGTCAGTCTAGGGAATGACGCACATAGTGATCTGCAACTCTCTCACATTCAAAAATAACCCAATCACAAAGTTCAACACCTCACTCCGTCATCCTCAAGAACGAGGGACGAACGAGTTGGGATCTCTTACAGGCATGACGACTATCTGTTCTTCAGATATAAAAAAACCGCTGACGAATCAGCGGCTTTTATAATCTAGATATACTCAAAATAATTGGAGTTGCAGCTAGGCGACCCTTTCTTTGTTAAGTGACTGAAGTTCAGCCCTATGAGCATAGATTTACTATGTGATTAGGGTGAACTTACGCAGTTAACAACGCTGCGGCTTCAAGTATGAAGAGTATTTACTTTTTCTTTTTCACTGCTTTCTTATTTGGAAGGTCAGTGATTGAACCTTCGAATACTTCCGCAGCTAGACCAACAGACTCGTGTAGAGTTGGGTGAGCGTGGATAGTAAGAGCGATATCTTCTGCATCACAACCCATTTCGATTGCTAGGCCGATTTCGCCAAGAAGTTCACCACCGTTAGTACCAACAACAGCACCACCGATTACGCGATGAGTATCTTTATCGAAGATCATCTTAGTCACGCCGTCTGCACAGTCAGAAGCGATTGCACGACCAGAAGCAGCCCAAGGGAAAGTAGCAACTTCGTAATTGATGCCTTCAGCTTTCGCTTCTTTCTCAGTCTTACCTACCCAAGCAACTTCTGGCTCAGTGTACGCAATTGATGGGATTACTTTAGGGTCGAAGTAGTGCTTCTTACCAGAGATAACTTCAGCAGCTACGTGACCTTCATGCACACCTTTGTGAGCAAGCATTGGTTGACCAACAACATCACCGATCGCGTGGATGTGAGGAACGTTAGTACGCATTTGCTTATCAACATTGATGAAACCACGCTCATCAACTTCGATACCCGCTTTTTCAGCGTCGATAAGTGCACCGTTTGGAACACGACCGATAGCAACAAGAACAGCATCGTAGCGTTCAGCTTCAGCTGGTGCTTTTTTGCCTTCCATTGAAACGTAGATACCGTCTTCTTTTGCTTCAACAGCAGTCACTTTAGTTTCAAGCATTAGCTTGAACTTGTTCTTAATGCGCTTAGTGAAAACTTTAACGATGTCTTTATCCGCAGCAGGGATAACTTGATCGAACATCTCTACAACTTCAACTTTAGAACCTAGAGAGTGGTAAACCGTACCCATCTCAAGACCGATGATACCGCCGCCCATGATAAGCAGTTTTTCAGGTACTTCGTTTAGTTCTAGTGCATCCGTAGAATCCCAAATACGTGGGTCTTCATGTGGGATGAAAGGAAGTTTGATTGGGCGAGAACCCGCAGCAATGATTGCGTTGTCGAAGTTAACAGTTGTTGCTTCGCCTTCGCCTTCAACAAGAATGCTGTTAGGACCAGTGAACTTACCGAAACCGTTAACAACAGTAACGTTACGCATCTTAGCCATACCGCCAAGACCACCAGTTAGTTGATCAACTACTTTTTCTTTCCAGATACGGATCTTGTTGATGTCCGTTTGTGGCTCGCCGAATACAACGCCGTGCTCTGCCATCGCTTTAGCTTCTTCGATTACTTTAGAAACGTGAAGAAGTGCTTTTGATGGAATACAACCAACGTTTAGACATACACCACCAAGAGTGCTGTAACGTTCAACTAGTACTGTTTCTAGACCTAAATCCGCACAACGGAATGCCGCTGAGTAACCAGCAGGACCTGAACCAAGTACAACAACTTGGGCTTTAATTTCTTTGCTCATTGTGACCTCTTGTAGTCATTATCCCTAACAGGCTGAGTAGATGTTCTTAAAATTATTGGGCTTTCAAACAGGAAACATTTTACAGAGATGTTAACAGTGTGAAAGTAGCTTTAAGTTAGCCTGTGAGCTAGACAACAATTCCCCATCAGATTATGAGAAATGCAGGAAACTGTTGTCTAAAAATAGTCTTTATATAAAGAATTAAGGTGACCCGAAAGTCACCTTAATAATTACTTTCTCAATTACAGTACTAGACGACGAATGTCAGATAGTGCGCTGTTTAGGAAAGTAATGAAGCGTGCACCTTCAGCACCATCGATCACACGGTGGTCGTATGATAGAGACAGTGGAAGCTGTAGACGTGGTTGGAACTCTTTACCATTCCAAACTGGCTTAATTTCAGACTTAGATACACCTAGGATACCTACTTCTGGAGCATTTACGATTGGAGTAAATGCAGTGCCGCCAATACCACCAAGGCTAGAGATTGTGAAACAACCGCCTTGCATGTCTGCCGCTGTTAGCTTACCAGAACGTGCTTTCTTAGAAACAGCCATTAGCTCTTCAGATAGCTCGTAAATGCCTTTCTTGTTCACGTCTTTGAAGACAGGAACAACTAGACCGTTTGGTGTATCAACAGCGATACCCACGTTTACGTACTTCTTAAGAATGATGCTTTCGCCATCTTCAGAAAGAGAAGAGTTAAACGCTGGGAATGCTTCTAGCGCTTTAGCAACAGCTTTCATGATGAACACAAGTGGAGTGATCTTCATGCCAGTGTCTTTCTTCGCTTCGATTGCGTTCTGTTCTTTACGGAATGCTTCTAGCTCAGTGATGTCTGCGTTGTCCCATTGTGTAACGTGAGGGATCATTACCCAGTTACGGTGCAGGTTAGCGCCAGAGATCTTCTTAATCTTAGAAAGCTTCTGAACTTCAGTTTCGCCGAACTTGCTGAAGTCAACTTTTGGCCATGGTAGTAGACCAAGAGCAGAACCGTCGCCGCCTTTGCCAGATGCAGCTGCACCAGACTCAAGACGCTTAAGTGCATCTTTAACGTAAGACTGAACGTCTTCTTTAAGGATACGGCTCTTACGACCAGTACCTTTAACCTTAGAAAGGTTAACGCCAAATTCACGAGCTAGACGACGAACTACTGGAGAAGCGTGCGCGTAGTCACCGTTCTCTTGGAAGTCGCCAGCTGCTGCTGCTGCAGGTGCTTCTGCTTTAGGAGCAGGTGCCGCCGCTGGAGCTGCTGCTTGTGCAGGTGCTGCAACAGGAGCAGGAGCTGCGCCTTCAACCGGAGTGCCGGCCACGACGAAAGTCATGATTAGAGAGCCAGTTGACACTTTGTCGCCAGCTGCAATCTTAATCTCTTTTACTGTACCAGCGAATGGTGCAGGAACTTCCATTGAAGCTTTGTCGCCTTCAACAGTAATTAGAGATTGCTCTTCTTCTACTGTATCGCCAACCGCTACCATGATTTCAGTAACTTCTACTTCGTCACCACCGATATCAGGAACGTTTACTTCTTTTTCAGCTGATGCTGCTGGAGCCGCTGCAACTGGTGCAGCCGCTGGAGCAGGAGCTGCTGCAACTGGAGCGCCAGAGCCCGCTACTTCACCTGTTTCTACAGAGAAAATCATTACTAGAGAACCAGTCGATACTGAGTCACCAGAAGCGATCTTGATTTCTTTAACGATACCAGCGAATGGTGCAGGAACTTCCATTGAAGCCTTGTCACCTTCAACAGTTAGAAGAGATTGCTCTTCTTCTACTGAATCACCGATAGCAACCATGATTTCAGTAACTTCTACTTCGTCGCCACCGATATCTGGAACGTGAACTTCTTTAAGCTCAGCTGCCGCTGCAGGAGCAGCTGCAACTGGTGCCGCCGCTTCAACTGCTGGAGCAGCCGGTGCTGCTGCAACACCTTCCGCAGGAGAGCCTGCCTCTTCAAAGATCATGATAAGAGAACCAGTAGAAACAGAATCGCCTTCCGCTACTTTGATTTCTTTAACGATACCCGCTTGAGACGCAGGAACTTCCATTGAAGCTTTGTCGCCTTCAACAGTGATCAGTGACTGCTCTTCTTCAACCTTGTCGCCAACGTTTACAAGAATCTCAGTTACTTCAACCTCGTCAGCACCGATGTCTGGTACATTAATTTCGATTGTCATTGTATTTACCTACCTTAATGCCAGTCTTATGCGTATTGCGGGTTAGTTTTTTCAGTGTCGATATCGAATTTAGCAATTGCTTCAACAACTACAGATTTCTCGATGTCACCACGTTTAGCCAGTTCAGTTAGAGCTGCAACTACGATGTAGCCAGCGTTCACTTCGAAGTGACGACGTAGGTTTGCACGGCTGTCAGAGCGGCCGAAACCATCTGTACCAAGTACTTTGTAAGACTCAGTTGGCATGTACGCACGTACTTGCTCAGCGTAGTTCTTCATGTAGTCAGTCACTGCGATTGCAGGTTCTTTACCAAGAACAGTCGTGATGTACGGTACTTTCTCTTCAGCTTCTGGGTGAAGCATGTTGTCACGCTCTACCGCTTGGCCGTCACGAGTTAGTTCGTTGAACGACGTTACAGAGAATACGTCAGATGCTACGCCGTACTCTTCGCTTAGAATTTCAGCCGCTTTACGCGCTTCGTTCATGATAGTACCAGAGCTCATTAGTTGAACTTTGCCCTTAGCACCAGCGTGAGATTCAAGCTTGTAGATACCTTTACGGATGCCTTCTTCTGCGCCTTCTGGCATTGCTGGCATTGCGTAGTTCTCGTTCATTACTGTTAGGTAGTAGTAAACGTTCTCTTGCTCAGGACCGTACATGCGACGGATACCGTCTTGCATGATTACCGCTAGCTCGTAAGCAAACGTTGGGTCGTAAGAGATACAGTTCGGGATAGTGTTCGCTTGGATGTGCGAGTGACCATCTTCGTGCTGTAGACCTTCACCGTTCAGTGTTGTACGACCTGCAGTAGCACCTAGTAGGAAGCCACGAGCTTGTTGGTCGCCTGCTAGCCATGCCATGTCACCAATACGTTGGAAACCGAACATTGAGTAGTAGATGTAGAACGGGATCATCGGTAGATCGTTTGTGCTGTATGAAGTTGCAGCAGCAACCCATGAAGCCATAGAACCTAGTTCGTTGATACCTTCTTGAAGAACTTGACCAGACGTTGCTTCTTTGTAGTAAGAAACGATGCCTTTATCTTCAGGTGTGTATTCTTGACCGTGTGGGTTGTAGATACCAACCTGACGGAATAGACCTTCCATACCGAATGTACGAGCTTCATCACAGATGATAGGAACGATGTTCTTACCAATGTTCTTATCTTTAAGAAGGATGTTTAGCGTACGTACATAAGCCATAGTTGTAGAGATATCACGCTTCTGTTCACCTAGTAGAGGTGCGAATGCGTCTAGCTCAGGAACCTTGAACTCTTGAGTAAACTTAGGAAGACGTGCAGGTGTGTAACCGTGTAGAGCGTTACGACGAGCGTGCATGTATTCGTACTCAGGCGTACCTTCTTCCAATTTCAGGTAAGGAAGTTCAGCGATCTTCTCATCTGAAAGGATGTCTTCTAGGCCTAGGCGATCACGTAGGTGTTGAACATGAGTCATGTCCATTTTCTTAACACCGTGTGCAATGTTCTTACCTTCAGCTGCATCACCCATGCCGTAACCTTTAACAGTCTTAGCTAGGATTACAGTTGGCTTACCGTTTGTCTCTTTAGCATTGTTGAATGCAGCAAACAGTTTAGAAGAATCGTGACCACCACGCTTAAGAGCGAAGATTTCGTCATCAGTCATGTCTGCAACTAGTGCAGCTGTTTCTGGGTACTTACCAAAGAAGTGCTCACGTACGTATGCGCCATCTTTAGATTTGAATGTTTGGTAGTCACCATCGATAGTTTCGTTCATTAGTTGAAGAAGCTTACCAGTAGTGTCTTTAGCTAGTAGAGAATCCCAGTTACTACCCCAGATAACTTTAACAACGTTCCAACCTGCACCTTTGAATAGGCCTTCAAGTTCTTGGATGATGCTACCGTTACCCATTACAGGGCCGTCTAGACGCTGTAGGTTACAGTTGATTAGGAAACATAGGTTGTCTAGCTTCTCACGCGCAGCGAAAGAGATAGCACCACGTGATTCTGGCTCATCCATCTCACCGTCACCTAGGAACGCGTATACGCGTTGCGCTGAAGTTTCTTTCAGGCCACGGCCGTCAAGGTACTTAAGGAAGCGCGCTTGGTAGATAGCAGAGATAGGGCCAAGACCCATAGATACTGTCGGGAACTGCCAGAACTCAGGCATCAGTTTCGGGTGCGGGTAAGAAGGGATACCTTTACCATCAACTTCTTGACGGAAGTTATCTAGCTGTTCTTCAGTTAGACGACCTTCAACGAATGCACGAGAGTAGATACCTGGAGAGATGTGACCTTGGTAGTAAACTAGATCGCCACCGTCTGTCTCGTTTGGAGCACGGAAGAAGTGGTTGAAACATACTTCGTAGAACGCTGCTGCTGACTGGTAAGAAGCCATGTGACCACCAAGGTCTAGGTCTTTCTTAGAAGCACGCAATACGATCATGATTGCGTTCCAGCGAATAATCGAACGAATACGACGCTCAAGAGTTACGTCACCAGGGTAAGCTGGCTCTTGTGCTGCTGGAATTGTGTTGATGTAGTTTGTGTTGATGCCTGTAGCCATATCAACACCATCTAAACGTGCTTTATCTAGAACTTGTTCTAGTAAAAACTGTGCACGTTCTACACCTTCTTCACGTACTACTGACTCAAGAGCTTCTAACCAATCTTGAGTTTCCAGAGCATCAACGTCATGCTTCATGTCAGACATGGCGATCTATCCTTTTTGTTAGTTGGATTCTACTAAACACGTAAAAAGCCGAAGTATTACGGCTATTTACCCTGTTGAATTCGACGTAGAGAACGTTCGCGGCGCGACTCTTCCTTCGTCAAATCCAGCAATGTTTCTTCGATGTAAGCTAAATGAGAGTGTGACATTTCACGCGCCTTCTCAGGCTGGCCAGAAACGATCGCATCTACGATATTAGCTCGATGTATACTCACTTTCTCCACAACGTCTTTACGACGATGCAACAGCTTTAAATTTTCTAAGACGTTTTGTTCGAGTAACGGAGCCAAGCTACGAACAATGTGCAATAACACCACATTGTGCGCTGCCTCTGTTAAAGCAATAAGAAAAGCCATCACCGCTGCAGATTCGGCTTCAATATCACCCTTTTCTTGCGCGCCGTGAATTTTTTCTTGGCAGGCTTGAATACGAGCAAAGTCTTCATCGGTTCCACGCAATGCCGCGAAGTAAGCCGAAATCCCTTCCATCGCATGACGCGATTCCAACAAGTCTAGTTGGGTTTCAGAATGGGACGACAACAAATTAAGCAAAGGATCTGAAAAGCTTTTCCAGATATTTTCGCTAACAAACGTACCTCCACCTTGACGGCGAGTAAGCAAGCGTTTTGCTTCTAAACGTTGTATCGCTTCTCGGATCGAAGGACGAGACACATCGAACTGTTTCGCCAGTTCGCGCTCAGGCGGCAGCTGCTGCCCTGGAGCCAGTGTTCCTTCCACTATCAACCTTTCTAACTCTTGTTCGATAACATCGGAGAGTTTTGGCTGACGAATCCTTTGATAAGCCATAGTTTGTTGTTCTTCTTTTTCTTCGCTGACAATTGGTAATACCAATTTTAAGTTGGGCAGAAATTAACATAATTAAAACGCCACTGTCCAGCCTAAAATTGACCTGCATCATAGAATACAGCGTGAATTAACCATGATTTAACAAATGAAATTTAAAACAGCAACCAAATTGGTCTTACCATTTACAGGGGTAATACTTTTGGGGAGTGTTCGTGCTAGAAAGTTTCAGGATAAAAATGAATTGTTTCAGAAAGATTAGTGTCACTCGTTTAAAAATCGAACCAAGCGCACATTTAGGGTGGAAATTCTGTTCATAAGTTTTAATAAATGAGTGTTTGATAAGTTCGTCACACTCTCAATTTATTGATGCGCTTCTCTCCACCACTTTCTTTACATCGCAACAACAAAAATTCACAAGTCATTATGCCAGGCGTTGACTATTCAACGCCCACCAGCGGTAAGCCCATCGTCAAAAACTGAGGCTTAAGCTTTGAGATTTTTTTTAAACTTCTGCCAATCAAACACCAAGCCAGGGTCAGTTTTACGCAAAGGCGCTATATATTGATGGCCAGTGATACGCTCACTGGTGATTTGAGGAAACGTCGATACGAGCGTTTCTGTTAATTGGCTAAGCGCTTGATACTGCTGCTCGCTATAAGCTACAAAGTCACTACCTTCCAGTTCAATACCAATCGAATAGTCATTGCACCTTTCACGCCCTGCAAAGCTCGACTGGCCAGCATGCCAAGCTCGGTCAAGAAACGAAACGAACTGCACCACTTCCCCATCGCGACGAATCAAACAGTGCGCTGATACGCCCATTTGGTGAATCACCTTAAAAAATGGATGTTCCTTCGGGTCGAGTTTGCCCGTAAAAAACTGTTCGATGTAAGGCCCACCAAATTGACCCGGAGGTAAACTAATGTTGTGAACCACCAGCAGAGAGATATCGTCGGCACTCGGTCGAGCATCAAAATACGGGGAAGGAACATGCCGAGCGTTGTCGTACCATCCGTTAGAGCTGATCGTCATCTTGGTCTCACTTTCGTTTCTGCTAGCACAATAAGATGTGACCTTGCCCATAGAGCAGTCGCGCTAGCCTCTTTAATTTGAAGTTAAGCAAGAGTATCATTCCATTCCCACTCCCTTTCAAGATTAGATTTGCGATGAAAAACACACATAACAGCCACCAACGCCTTGACTACTTAAAAGAGCAACTGCCTCTAGAGATCACTCGTGCAGTCGCTGAGACCATCAAAGAAGATCTAGGTGGAACGTTAGATCCAGCGGCTGATATTACGGCAAGTCTAATCCCTGCAGACGCAGTCAACAGTGCAACCATCATTACCCGTGAGCACGGCGTATTCTGTGGTAAAGCTTGGGCTGATGAAGTGTTTAAGCAACTGGGCGGTGAAGTGACTATCGAGTGGAACGTAGAAGATGGCGACAAGGTTGAACCAAACCAAACGCTTTGCACGCTAACTGGCCCAGCACGCGCGCTATTAACGGGTGAGCGTAACGCAATGAACTTCATTCAAACGCTATCTGGCTGTGCGACTACTACAGCTATCTACGCAGACAAAATCAAACACACCGAATGCCGCTTGTTAGATACACGTAAAACGATTCCTGGCCTACGCAGCGCACTGAAATACGCGGTGGCTTGTGGTGGTGGCTTCAACCACCGTATCGGTGTTTTCGATGCGTACCTAATCAAAGAAAATCACATCATCGCATGTGGTGGTATTGAGAAAGCTATCTCTACAGCAAAAGAGCTAAACCCAGGTAAACCAGTAGAAGTGGAAACCGAAAGCCTAGAAGAGCTAGAGCAAGCGATCAGCGCTGGCGCAGACATCATCATGCTAGACAACTTCACTACCGACATGATGCGTGAAGCCGTTAAAATCAACGCTGGACGTGCAGCACTAGAGAACTCTGGCAACGTGACGTTAGATACGATCGCAGAATTTGCTGAAACAGGCGTTGATTACATCTCGGTAGGTGCATTAACTAAGCACCTAAAAGCAATGGATCTATCAATGAGATTCAAAGCGTAATTGACTGAATAGTAAATAGTTTCTATAAAGGTACTGTTGATGACAGTGCCTTTTTTATTGCCTTAATTATCAGTATTTCAGGCAGTTATTTAAGTTGATCGCATAAATTTGCGCGCTATATGAAACACCACACCAATAAATACAAAACCACTCGCGACCACACCTGAACACCATTCCACTTCTACATTTCGACTTCTATTCTTTCCATCAACCAGTGCTTGCGCTGAAACAAACTAAACAATGGAATAGAACAATGAATAACAAAAACAAAAGAACAAGTCAGAAAGGCTTTACGTTAATTGAATTGATGATTGTGGTGGCGGTGATCGGGGTTCTTTCAGCTATTGCCGTACCTCAATATCAAAACTACGTAAAAAAAAGTGCACTTGGGACTGCATTAGCTTCGGTTACAGCCTATAAAACGATCATTGAAGACAATATAGCCTTTGAGAATCAATTCCCTACGATTTCAGCTGCATTTGGTATAGGAACGATCAGTGCTACATCTGGAGCAGTTAATACAACACAAACTGTCGTAGCAGAAATAAAAGAAGGTTCAGGAACAGGCACTAAAGTTCAACTGTCCAGAGATAGTGATGGGCTTTGGACTTGTGGGCATAGCCAAAGTGATATCAAATTAACTGGTTGTGAATACGATAGTAACATCTAGACATGCTAACCAACCTCCCAACCGTTCTGCGTCAGGCTGATTTACTTAGCCTGACTCAAGAACAAGCCGTGGCGGAACATGTACAAGCTTCGGGTGTTTCTACACCTGAAGCTTTACTCGTTCTAGATTTCTTCACTGGCGACTCTTTAGCAAACAACATAAAAACCATTTTCGGGTTACCGTTAGTACAACTAACCAATACTGACTACGAAACCTTGTGTGACCAATTAGGACTTCGTGAGCTGATCACCAAGTATCGTGCTATCCCAATTTCAGTCTCTAACTCGACTCTCACACTCGCCTCAGCCGACCCGACCGATTTACAAGCGGAAGATGATTTCCGATTCGCGACTGGATTGCAGATAGAATTCGTTGTCGCTAACTACTCTGAGTTAGAAGGTGCAATACGAAAGCTATATGGCCGCTCCATTTCCGGACAAGATTCTAAACGCAAAGAGATCACTCAAGATGAACTCGCCAACCTGGTTGAAGTCTCTGACGATGAGATGACTTCAATTGAAGATCTCAGCCAAGACGACTCTCCGGTTAGCCGCTTTATCAATCAGATATTGGTTGATGCGGTGCGTAAGGGTGCATCAGATATCCACTTCGAACCTTACGAAGAGCACTATCGTGTACGGCTACGTTGTGATGGCATCCTTGTCGATATTCAGCAACCCGCCTCTCATTTAAGTCGCCGGTTATCTGCTCGCTTGAAGATTCTCGCCAAGCTTGATATTGCCGAGCGTCGCTTACCCCAAGATGGACGCATTAAGCTCCGTTTGAATGATGAACTCGCGATTGATATGCGCGTATCAACGCTGCCGACTTTGTGGGGGGAAAAGATCGTTCTTCGACTGCTTGATAGCAGCGCGGCCAATCTAGATATCGATAAGTTAGGTTACAGCGAAGATCAAAAAGCACTCTACCTCAATGCCCTGAAACGCCCACAAGGGATGATCTTAATGACAGGCCCAACCGGCAGCGGAAAAACCGTCTCCCTATATACTGGCCTTCGAGTGCTCAACACAACTGAACGCAATATCTCGACAGCTGAAGACCCAGTGGAGATTAACCTGTGTGGTATCAATCAAGTACAAGTAACACCTAAGATCGGCTTTGGTTTTGCTGAAGCACTGCGATCATTTTTACGACAAGACCCTGATGTTGTGATGGTTGGAGAGATCCGCGACTTGGAAACCGCAGAGATCGCGATCAAAGCATCGCAAACCGGTCACTTAGTGCTTTCGACACTGCACACTAATTCCGCCGCAGAAACCGTCACCCGACTCGCACATATGGGTATAGAACCCTTTAACCTCGCTTCATCATTGAGTTTGATTATCGCCCAACGACTGGCAAGACGATTATGCAACCACTGCAAAGAAAATGACGACTCGCCAGACATATTCCTGCGTCACTCCATTCCTAACAGCCAAACCATCTACAAAGCGAGTCCTAAAGGTTGCAATGAGTGTAACCAGGGTTATTCGGGGCGAGTGGGTATCTATGAAGTGATGCCATTTAGCGATCAACTGAAAAGCAGCCTGATCGACAAACCGAACGCGTTGACCATTGAAAACTTGGCTCGCCGAGAAGGCATGAGAACTCTGCAAGAGTCGGGGCTAGATAAATTGCTTGAAGGCACCACCAGCTATCAAGAGCTGCAACGTGTTCTGTACATATAAACCAATGGAGCACCAATGAGTAGCAAGTCCAAACAATCACAATTAAAAAGCTATCACTGGAAAGGCATTAACAGCTCAGGCAAGAAAGTGTCTGGGCAAACGTTAGCGCTCACCGAATTAGAAGTACGAGAAAAGCTCAAAGAACAGCATATTCAGATTAAGAAAATCAAAAAGAAAAGTATTTCAGCCGTCACTCGTTTAACCCATAGAGTAAAAGCCAAAGACATCACTATTTTGACTCGGCAGCTTGCTACCATGCTGGCCACTGGTGTGCCTATCGTACAAGCCATCAAGTTGGTGTCGGACAATCACCGCAAAGCTGAAATGAAATCGATTCTATCGCATATCTGCAAAGGTGTAGAAGCCGGAACGCCAATCTCAAAAGCAATGCGAACCGCAAGCCGTCACTTTGATGACCTATACACTGATTTGGTCGCCACAGGCGAGCTCTCCGGTAACCTAGCACAAGTGTTCGAACGTTTGGCGACCTATAGAGAAAAGAGCGAGCAGTTAAAGTCCAAAGTCGTCAAAGCACTCATCTACCCCGCGATGGTGGTCACCGTTGCACTGACCGTTTCTTATTTAATGCTGACCATGGTGATTCCAGAGTTTGAGTCGATGTTTTCAGGCTTTGGCGCCGATCTCCCTTGGTTTACTCAGCAGGTACTCTATCTGTCACATTGGATGCAGGCTTACAGTTTTTATACGGCTGTAGGCATCGGGCTTGTTTTCCTGATTATTTACCAACTGTGTCAGCGTTCCCACTCGATCAGACTGTCTGTTAGTCGGCTAGGATTACGCTTTCCTGTTCTCGGCGGCGTATTAGCCAAAGCCTCCATTGCCAAATTCAGCCGAACCTTATCGACCAGCTTTAGTTCTGGCATTCCGATTTTAATGAGCCTCAAGACCACAGCCAAAACCGCAGGCAACCTACATTATGAATCAGCAATCATTGAGGTTCACCGAGAAACCGCAGCAGGCATGCCGATGTATATCGCGATGCGCAATACCAATGCCTTCCCTGAAATGGTGTTGCAGATGGTGATGATTGGTGAAGAGTCGGGCAACCTTGATGATATGCTCAATAAAGTCGCTTCCATTTACGAGTTTGAAGTAGACAACACAGTCGACAATTTAGGCAAAATTTTAGAACCATTGATCATCGTATTTTTGGGAACGGTTGTTGGCGGGCTTGTGGTTGCGATGTACTTACCGATCTTTAATCTTATGAGTGTGTTAGGATAGCCAAAAGCAACTTAACACCCATGAGTAGCAAACTTCTGCTCATATAGATCAAGTGGTAAAGGACACTATGGAAGTATTTCACTACTATCCTTGGCTATTCCCCGTATTAGCTTTCATTTTTAGCCTTCTTATCGGCAGCTTCCTCAATGTAGTCATACACCGCTTACCGATTATGATGGAGCGAGAGTGGCAACAAGAGTGCTCGGAGTATTTCTCTCAATATAAAATCCCAGCACCTGAAGGGAAATTTAACCTAAGCATTCCACGTTCGACTTGCCCGAAATGTGAAACCCAATTAAGAATCATCGACAATATCCCAGTATTGAGCTGGTTGTTCTTAAAGGGCAAATGTCACAGTTGTGCGAATCCAATCAGCGCTCGCTACCCTTTGGTCGAACTGCTTACCGCAATACTTTGCACTATGGTTGCTAGCCACTTTGGTTTCAGTTACTACGCCATTGCTTCGATTTTTTTCACCTTCGCACTGATTACCGCGACCTTTATCGATCTCGATACCATGTTGTTACCTGATCAAATCACCTTGCCTTTGGTATGGTCCGGTATCGCTTTAGCACTATTTAATATCAGCCCTGTATCGCTGCAAGATTCTGTGATTGGCGCAATGGCTGGCTACCTAGCTCTGTGGTCGGTGTATTGGTTGTTCAAACTGCTCACTGGTAAAGAAGGCATGGGGTACGGTGACTTTAAACTCCTGTCGGCCCTTGGTGCATGGCTTGGTTGGCAGCACCTACCGATGATCATCCTTTTATCTTCGCTGGTTGGCCTTGTGTTTGGTTTGATTCAACTTCGCCTGAAACAGCAAGGCATCGATAAAGCCTTCCCATTTGGTCCTTACCTCGCGATAGCTGGTTGGGTAAGCCTATTGTGGGGCAATGACATCATGGGTTGGTATTTCACTTCTGTGCTAGGGATTTAATCATGGCAATCATTATCGGATTAAGTGGTGGTATCGCCAGTGGCAAAACCACGGTAGCCAACCTATTCAATCAGCATTTCAATATTGATATTGTCGATGCTGATATCGTGGCACGCGAAGTAGTGGCATTGGGCAGCGAAGGCCTAAAACAGATCGCCGCTCATTTTGGCGAAGACATATTGCTTGAAGATGGCATGCTAAACCGAGCTAAACTGCGCGAAGTAATCTTCTCTGATCCCACCGAAAAACAATGGCTCAATGATCTTCTTCATCCCATGATCCGCGACAAAATTGACAGTGACCTGTCTAAAGTCACATCCCCTTATGCTTTATTAGTCGCACCGCTATTGGTTGAAAACCAAATGCAAGGCATGGCCGATCGCGTTTTAATCGTTGATGTGCCTACAGAAGTGCAAATAGAACGCACAATGAGTCGTGACAATGTTTCGAAGGAACAGGTTGCCGCAATTTTAAAATCACAAGCTTCAAGAGAACAGCGCTTAGCGGTTGCAGATGACGTGATTAAAAACCATACTAAAAACCAAGAACTTTTGCCTCAAATCACAGATTTACATCAAAAGTATCTGGCAATCAGTACAGTAGATGGGTCAGAATAGAACTATGTTGAATGAAGGTTTGCTCGATGATCACCCATAAATTTGAACATCCTCTAAATGAGAAAACACGCATCTACTTAAGAGTCGAATCACTCTTGAGGCAGCTACACTTGTCTTCTACATTTTCCGATGCTCAACAGTATCAACTCTTTTTCCGTTCCATCTTTGATCTGATTGAAATCTTCGAACAGATCCAACTCAAGAGCGAACTCGCAAAAGATATTGAGAAGCAACGTGTAACCTACAAAAGTTGGTTGGATGTTGAAGGTGTCGATCAAGAGATGCTGACATCACTACTTAATGACATTGGTAACATCTATCGTGATCTGATGCAGGCAGAGCGTTTTGGCCAGTCACTTAAAGAAGACCGCTTCCTAAGTGCAATTCGCCAACGCTTTAATCTTCCAGGTGGTTCATGCTGCTTTGATCTGCCCGCACTGCATTATTGGCTGCACCTTCCTCTCGATAAGAGAATGCGAGATGCCAAAGCTTGGATGGATAGCCTACAGCCTCTGTATGAAGCGCTAACACTTTGGTTGAAGCTCACCAGAGAGACGGGTCACTTCAAAGAGCAAATCGCTCGTGCTGGCTTCTTCCAGAGCGATGCCGATGAAGCGAATATCCTTCGTCTTTCTATTCCGATGCAATACGGTGCCTACCCGATGATCTCCGGTCACAAGAACCGCTTTGCTGTTAAGTTCATGAGCTTTGAAACTGGGCAAGCCTGTACTCAAGACATTGAATTTGAATTGGCTATCTGCACCTAATTAATTTTCTTTTTTTAGTTTGGCTTGAGTCTTCACTCGAGCCTAAACTCACTATTATTACACCTTCAAGTTAAGAATCACTATGTCGAAGAAAATCACCATCGTTAAATGCCCTCAATGTAATGCTGACGTTGAATGGGGCGAACAAAGCCCGCACCGCCCGTTTTGCAGCAAGCAATGTCAGATGATTGATTTCGGTGAATGGGCAGACGAAGAGAACAGCATCGCTGGCGCACCAGATATGTCAGATAGCGATGGTTGGTCGGAAGATCCGTACTAAGCGAGTAGCGAGTAGCGAG
>NZ_JBFRPK010000004.1:0-17389 GCF_041471965.1 Vibrio sp. 10N.261.51.A3 | reverse complement strand
CGAGTAGCGAGTAGCGAGTAAATTTTGAAGGGTTGGCGTTTAACGTCAATCCTTTTTTATTGCCTATAACACGGCGATAGTAGAGATTCCCTACTCCTTCCTTCGTCAGTCTAGGGAATGACGGTTAAATATGAGTTTCGTCTGGTTTGTCATCCTCAAGAGTGAGGTACGAGCGAATTGGGGATCTCTTACCTGCTAAGCTCCAAATAACAGACACAAAAAAGCGGAGCCAAATGGCTCCGCTTTTATCGATAGAATGCAAAAAGAATTACTTCTTAGTAAGCTTCTCTTTAATACGAGCTGACTTACCAGAACGCTCACGTAGGTAGTACAACTTGGCACGACGTACTGCACCACGGCGTTTAACTTCGATGCTATCAACCATTGGAGAGTGAGTTTGGAACGCACGCTCTACGCCTTCACCGTTCGAGATCTTACGAACTGTGAATGCAGAGTGTAGACCACGGTTACGAATAGCGATTACAACGCCTTCGAAAGCCTGTAGACGCTCACGGTCACCTTCTTTTACCTTAACCTGAACTACAACAGTGTCACCTGGTGCGAATTTAGGAAGGTCTGATTTTAGTTGCTCTTCTTCAAGAGCCTTGATGATGTTGCTCATTTGTATAAATTCCTAGAATAAACTGATACTAAATTTAATAGGTTACTGCTTGCTTTTCGTTAAGAGCGTTGCTCTTTAATGAATTCAGCCAGTAATTGTTCCTGTTCGTCAGTCAGAGCTAGGTTTTCCAGGAGTTCTGGTCTTCTTAGCCAAGTTCGGCCCAACGATTGTTTTAATCGCCAGCGACGAATGTCCTTATGGTTTCCAGACTTGAGTACCGATGGTACATCTTTATCGTCTAGCACCTCAGGGCGCGTATAATGGGGACAATCTAGCAAACCATTTGCAAAAGAATCTTCTTCTGCTGAAGCGAAATCTCCAAGTACACCCGGAACAAACCGAGATACTGAATCAATCAGCGTCATGGCTGGCAGTTCGCCACCCGTCATCACAAAATCTCCAATCGACCATTCTTCGTCAACTTCAGATTGAATGATGCGCTCATCTACCCCTTCGTAGCGACCACAAATAAGAAGTAAATTCTCGTTTGTTGCCAGCTCTTCAACACCTTTCTGGTCGAGTTTACGACCTTGAGGTGAAAGATAGATAACTTTCGTCTTTCCCGGTGCTGCTTGCTTGGCCGTTGTGATAGCGTCGCGCAAAGGCTGAACCATCATTAACATGCCAGGACCACCACCGTAAGGTCTGTCATCAACAGTGCGATGTTTATCATGAGTGAAATCACGAGGATTCCATGTCTCAATAGATAAAAGACCTTTTTTAACCGCTTGACCTGTTACTCCAAAATCAGTAACAGAACGGAACATTTCAGGAAAAAGGCTAATAATGCCAACCCACATGTGTTCTCTCGCTCTGTAATTTGGAGTTAGAATCCAGGATCCCAGTCAACTTCGATCCGGCGAGCTTCGCGATCAACTTTCTTGATCACTTGCTCTTCAAGGTACGGTACTAACCGTTCCTTTTGGCCAAAAGCATCTTTAAGATTTGCTTTGATTACTAGAACATCGTTCGAGCCAGTTTCTAATAGGTCAGTGACCTCACCAAGGTCGTAACCTTTAGTGGTAAAAACTTGCATACCGAACAATTCGCGCCAGTAGAATTCATCTTCTGACAATTCAGGTAACGAAGCAGGGGCAATAGCAATTTCAAAGTTAGTCATCAGTTGCGCGTCTTCACGAACATCTAATCCCGCTAGCTTACATACATAACCTTGGCCATGACGTTTCCAGCTCTCAACTTTGTACTCAACCCACTTACCCTTTAGGTTTAAATACCAAGGGCTGTAATCAAATATGCTTTCAGCATTGTCTGTGTAGGAGAACACTTTGAGCCAGCCACGAATACCATAGGTAGACCCAAGTTTACCCATGACAATTCTATTATTTTGCTCGCTCATAGTTTCTTTACCCTTCATCGACATAAGCTATTTCTCTTTAAAAAAGAATTAAGCCGCTTTTTGAGCGTCTTTAACTAGCTTAGCTACACGATCAGATAGAGATGCGCCTTGACCAACCCAGTGGTTAACACGATCTAGGTCTAGACGTAGACCTTCTTCTTGACCTTGAGCTGTAGGGTTAAAGAAACCTACTTTCTCGATGAAACGGCCAGTTGCAGCGTTACGGCTATCCGCAACTACGATTTGATAAAATGGGCGCTTCTTTGCACCGTGACGTGCCAAACGAATGGTTACCATGTCGTCCTCTTTGCTTTCTTAATAAAATAATTAACCCCAAGTATAAGTAAATAGCTTGGGGTCTCGTGCCAAATTAAAGCCCCGGAATTTTACTCTTATTCCGGTGCAATGCAAGGGCTTTAGCTATTTTTTCACCAACATAGCTGCCGTACACTTTCTGTGACACGGCTAACACTATGAAAAGTAACGTAGCTAAAGCTTACATTTGTAGATTATCGACCAAACGGGTTAAAGCCACCACCCATTCCGCCCATACCTCCACCGCCGCCCATCATGCCTTGCATGTTGCGCATCATGCCTTTCATGCCACCTTTCTGCATCTTCTTCATCATCTTCTGCATTTGGGTGAACTGCTTAAGCATACGGTTTACATCTTGTACCTGTGTACCAGAACCAGCGGCAATACGCTTTTTGCGAGAGCCTTTGATTAGGTCAGGGCGTTGACGCTCTTTCATGGTCATAGAGTTGATGATCGCTTCCATTTGCTTGAACATCTTGTCATCAACTTTATCTTTAACGTTATCTGGTAGCTGAGACATGCCTGGAAGCTTATCCATCATGCCCATCATGCCGCCCATGTTTTGCATCTGACCTAGTTGTTCACGGAAGTCTTCAAGGTCAAAGCCTTTCTTCTCTTTGAACTTCTTTGCCAGTTTCTCTGCTTTCTCGGTATCAACGTTTTTCTGTAGGTCTTCAATAAGAGACAGTACGTCGCCCATACCTAAGATACGAGAAGCAACACGATCTGGGTGGAACGGTTCTAGTGCGTCAGTCTTTTCACCAACACCCAAGAATTTAATCGGCTTGCCTGTGATATGACGAACAGACAGAGCAGCACCACCACGCGCATCACCATCAACTTTCGTCAAGATAACACCGGTTAGTGGTAGCGCATCACCAAAGGCTTTTGCAGTGTTCGCAGCATCTTGACCTGTCATTGCATCAACAACGAACAGTGTCTCGACTGGTTTAATTGCAGTATGAAGCTCTTTGATCTCGCCCATCATCTCTTCATCGATAGCCAAACGACCCGCAGTATCGACAAGTAGCACGTCGTAGAATTTCTTCTTCGCGTGGTCGATTGCAGCGTTTGCAATATCAAGAGGTTTTTGATCAGCTGAAGATGGGAAGAAGTCTACGCCAACATCGCTTGCTAACGTTTCAAGCTGTTTGATTGCCGCTGGACGGTAAACGTCGGCAGACACAACCAAGACTTTCTTCTTGTCACGCTCAGTTAGAAGCTTAGATAGCTTACCTACCGATGTGGTTTTACCCGCACCTTGTAGACCCGCCATTAAGATAACGGCTGGCGGCTGCGCTGCTAGGTTAAGAGCCTCGTTAGACTCACCCATCACCGCTTCAAGTTCAGCTTGAACGATCTTAATGAATTCTTGACCAGGCGTTAGAGATTTAGAAACCTCAACACCCACAGCGCCTTCTTTTACGCGCTTAACAAAATCGCGGACAACGGGCAGTGCAACGTCGGCTTCAAGTAGCGCCATACGTACTTCACGCAGCGTCTCTTTAATATTGTCTTCGGTCAGACGACCTTTACCGCTGATGTTCTTCAGCGTTTTGGATAGACGATCCGTTAAATTATCAAACATAGTTTTCTCTTCGCTCAAAACTGCGACTATTACTGTGAGTATACATTAGCGCGGATTAGAGTCATACCCGTTGTAGAGCGTTAATCATCCGTGCTTGTGATGTGAGACATTATTCACTTGGAATTGAATGAGGTTCGCCATAGCCCCAAAGAGCGATGCGAGGTATAATTCGCCAATTAGTAATCATTAAAATGGATACCATGGACAGTCTTATTGCGATCGCAGCAGCCTTTCTTTATACAATGGCGATTTCCACGATCATTCCAGGTCTCGTGCACCAAACAGGAATCCGTGTAAAAACGGTGTTTATCAGCGCATTACTTGCTCTAGCTTTCCATGCTTGGTTGCTTGGCGATTTGATTTTTAATGCCAGTGGCCAAAACCTCAGTATCTTGAACGTTGCTTCATTAATCAGTTTAATCATATCTGTGGTAATGAGCGGTGCAATGCTCAAAACCCGCTTGTGGTTCATCTTGCCTGTTGTTTATAGTTTCGCAGCGCTTAACCTCATGGCAGCAACGTTTCTTCCAAGTACCTTCATCAAACATCTAGAGAATGACCCGAAACTGCTCGTACACATCTCTTTGGCCTTGTTCTCATACGCGACGCTGACTATCGGTGCGTTATACGCCTTGCAACTCGCGTGGCTTGATCACAAGCTTAAAAAGAAAAAAGCCTTAGTGATTAACCCTAACCTACCTCCTTTAATGATGGTAGAGAGACAGCTTTTCAAGATCATTCTGATTGGTAATGGTTTATTAACGGGTACTTTGCTGACTGGCCTTATCTTCGTACAAGATATGTTTGCTCAAGGAAAGGCGCACAAAGCGGTGTTGTCTTTTATCGCTTGGGTTATCTACTCCATCCTTTTATGGGGTCACTACCAAAAAGGGTGGCGTGGACAGAAAGTCACTTGGTTCGCACTTGCGGGCGCCAGCATGCTCACATTAGCCTACTTCGGTAGCCGCTTCGTTCAAGAAATCATCCTGAACTAGTCTGTAAAATAAAGGCAAGGTCTCACACCTTGCCTTTAAAATATTGAGTCCGTTAGATTCAATTGACATCTCGACCATGTTCGGTCATAAATTAATCAAGATACACAAATAGGAAAAGAATAGTTTTGGACGACATATCAACGGGTATCTTATTTGCGCTACTCGCGTGTCTCATTGTAATTTCTGGTTATTTCTCTGGTTCCGAAACGGGCATGATGTCCTTGAACCGCTACCGTTTAAAGCACTTGGCCAATACGGGTCATAAAGGTGCCAAACGCGTAGAAAAACTTCTGAACCGCCCAGACAGATTGATTGGCCTCATTCTCATCGGCAACAATCTCGTCAACATTCTTGCATCTGCGATCGCTACTATTCTTGGTATGCGCATCTACGGGGATATCGGTGTGGCTATCGCTACCGGTACCCTAACTCTCGTGATCCTCGTATTCGCCGAGGTAACACCAAAAACCATCGCTTCTCTATTTCCTGAACGTGTCTCTTACGCGAGCAGTATCCTTTTGATGATACTGATGAAGGTGCTGTCACCATTGGTGATCTTAGTGAACTTCATTACCAACGGCTTCATTCGTATCTTAGGCGTTAAAGCCAGCCATGATGCAACCGACCACTTGAGTTCAGAAGAGCTTAGAACCGTGGTAAATGAAGCCGGTAGCTTAATCCCTCAACGTCACCAAGATATGTTGGTGTCTATTCTGGATTTAGAGCACGTCACCGTGAACGACATCATGGTGCCGCGTAATGAGATAACTGGTATCGACATCAATGACGACTGGAAATCGATTGTTCGCCAACTGACCCACTCTCCTCATGGTCGTGTGGTTCTCTACCGTGACCAGATAGATGAAGTGGTTGGTATGCTTAGGCTGCGTGAAGCTTACCGTCTGATGCTTGAAAAGAACGAATTCAATAAAGAAACCCTGTTGCGTGCCGCGGATGAGATCTACTTTATTCCTGAAGCGACACCACTCAATATTCAACTGCTTAAGTTTCAACGCAATAAGCAGCGCATCGGTTTGATTGTTGATGAGTATGGCGACATCAATGGTTTGGTTACATTAGAAGATATTCTAGAAGAGATCGTAGGTGAGTTTACCACCTCAATCACCCCAAGCTTATCTGAAGAGATTACTCCGCAAAGCGATGGCAGCTTCTTGATTGAAGGCAGTGCCAATATCCGAGATATCAACAAAGGCTTACAGTGGGCACTGCCTACCGATGGCCCAAGAACGCTGAATGGTTTGATACTGGAACATCTTGAAGATATTCCTGAGAGTCACCTGAGTGTTCAGGTTGCCAGCCACCCAATGGAAATTGTTGAGCTTGAAGAGAACCGCATCAAACTGGTTCGCGTGTTCCCACAGATCGTGAACGGCTAACTGAGTTATCACTGAATCTCTGTCTCGCCCTAAAATACGTTGACGAAAAAGGCCCGGTTCATTGAACCGGGCCTTTTAGTATCTAACTCGCCCTATCTAGGGTAGCTATCAATGACTAGTCGATCTTAAGCTCTTGCAGCATAGACTCTGGCAGTGCCAGTTCATCATTCTTGTTTACAGAGATGCCTGCAGCGATGATCGCATTCGCGATCTCTTTCGCTTCATCCAAAGAGTGCATTGCCGCGGTACCACATTGGTATTCGTTCAGCTCAGGGATCTTATTCTGGTTCTCAACTTTCAGTACGTCTTGCATCGCTGCCAACCAACCGTCAGCCACTTTTTGTTCTGTAGGCGTACCAATCAGGCTCATGTAGAAACCAGTGCGACAGCCCATCGGTGAGATATCGATGATCTCTACATCTGAACCGTTCAATTGATTACGCATGAAACCAGCATATAGGTGCTCTAGAGTATGGATACCTTTCTCAGATAGGATGTCTTTGTTTGGCGCAGTAAAACGCAGGTCAAACACAGTGATGGTATCCCCTTTTGGGGTTTGCATTGTTTTAGCAACACGAACGGCAGGTGCGTTCATGCGTGTGTGATCAACAGTGAAACTATCTAATAAAGGCATTGCTCTTCTCCATGACGGCTGGCTTTAGAAAAACCAGCTTCGATTGTCTTCTAGTTCTTTGCGGCACTGTTTCAGCTGCCATCCATAATCTTTTGCTTGCTGTTCGACTTTGCGCGCCACCTTAATTAGCGATGGCTTGCTGTTGTATGACTTACGCTTATAACCACCACGGCCTTCATGATAAGCCAGGTATTGGTTATATGGGTCCCATAGTGAGATGCCCAATTGACGACGCGTCTCGCTGGTATACCAACCGATGAACATCAATGCATCATCAAAGTTGGTTCTTGAACCACCGTTATTGGTCGCCTTTTGGAAGTCTTCCCAAGCAGGATCTTGAGCTTGTGCATAACCGTAGGCACTGCTTACACGCCCCCACGGTATAAAGCCAAGAATGTAATCTTTAGGTGGGCGCGCATCATGACGATAGCTACTCTCTTGTTTCACAAAAGCCATCGCAACGTTAATCGGCGTTCCCCATTCTTCTTGCATATCCAAGGCATCTTCATACCATGAAGGGTGCTCTCGAAAGATGCTACACAAATTATCTTGCTGCTTTGGCGGTGGCGTTGCACATCCAACCAACAGGCTAGAGACAACACCAACAGTCACTACAGGTAACCATTTACTACTCACTCGAGTAGGCTGACCTAATAAGGCTTGCTTCCTTTCCACCAAAGTCTCGCTATGCTTTTAAATACGAAAAATAATCCGCTAAGAAGCTATCAAAATCTTGAGTGCTTGCTTCTTCACTTTGTTGCTGAGCAATCACAGAACGTTGAACTTCTGCTTCCATCAACTCAGCTGAATATACTTTGTATTGGTGCGCTTTGTGTTGCTTAGCGTACGTTTTACCTAACGCGCAACCCACTTTACCTAAGCCGCCCAATTTTTTGGTCTCTTCTAGCAACTGGCCAGAAATAGTTAGCTCAGGGTTATCAATCCAAGTTTCAAGCGTATCGCACGTTTCTTGGTAAGCGCGGCCACCTTGCTCTGCATCCATCATCTCGGCAATAGAGCGCAGATCTTTGAAGACACGCTTCGCCCAATCTTGCAGAGACAATCGCTCACCATGACAACCGATTTGCAGCTCTAGACCAACCTGACGACCTTGTAGGATCACCTTGTTCCAGTTATCGCGCCAGCATTCAAGCTCGCAGTTATCCATCTCAGCAGAGTCCGTTAGCACACTCCACGTTAGGAATAAGTCTAGGAAGCGAACCTGCTGCTCATTGATACCAATTGAGCTGAATGGGTTTACATCTAAAGAACGAACCTCAATGTACTCAACACCACCGCGTGCCAATGCTTCAGATGGTTTCTCACCACTCTTCGCCACACGCTTAGGGCGGATTGGAGCGTAAAGCTCATTTTCAATTTGCAGTACGTTGCTATTCAACTGACGGTATTCACCATCAACCTTAGTGCCAATCTCGGCAAATTCTTCTGATGGTGTGCGAATCGCTTGATTCAAACCTTCAAGGTATTGGTCTAGGCTGTTGAAACCAATCTTCAACACACTTTGCGCACTGTTCGTGTAGCCAAGGTCGCTCAGGCGCAGTGCCGTTGCTTTTGGCAGATACAGTGTCTCGCCAATCTTTTCAAAAGGCAGGTTTGTCTCTCTTCCTTTGATGAAAGAAGAACATAGCGCAGGTGAAGCACCGAAGAAGTATGGGATTAACCAACCAAAGCGGTAGTAGTTACGAATCAAACCAAAGTAAGCATCTGACTTAGATTCACAACGCGCTTCTTCAGTTTGCTCTCCAAACAGGCTATCCCAAAAGCTTTCTGGGAAAGAGAAGTTGAAGTGAACACCAGAGATAATCTGCATCAGGCTACCGTAACGACGTTTTAGGCCTTCACGATATAGGGTCTTCATCTTACCGTTATTCGAGGTGCCGTATTGCGCTAGCTGAATGTAATCTTCACTGCCAACGTAACAAGGCATAGAAAGCGGCCATAGTTTTTCGCCGTCTAACTTGGTTTGCGTGAAGTGGTGGATATCAGACAACTGATTCAAAAGCGTCGGAACGTCGTTAGAAACAGGCGTGATAAATTCCAGTAGCGACTCAGAGAAATCGGTCGTTACCCATTCGTTCATCAACGCAGATCCCAAAGCCTCAGGGTGCGGCCCAGTAGCAAGGTGCCCATCTTCCGTGTAGCGTAATGTTTCCCTTTCAACACCACGACCAAATTGAGAGAAGGTCTTAGGGTTGGTTGCAACTTGCTTTAGTCGCGCAGCAAAATCAGTCAAAATTCAGTTCACTTATCTTATATTGTTCTGATTAGAACTATCATAAATTAGGTTGGAGGAGAAAAGTAGAGTCTCTTCCCTCCCCCTTTAATGTGTACTCTAACGAATGATTTCAAGCTCTTCTATTGGAATATCTAACTTTTCTAATTGCGGGCGAAGCGAAGTCGCGTCACCAACAACGATTATTTGATAATCATTCGGGTCAAACCATTTCTTAGATAGCTCGTTTAAGGTCTCTTTTGAAACCGTTTCAACTATCTGATTACGCTGTTGTAGGTAATCTTCATCAAGGCTCAATGCAACAATATTACTCAACAACCCCGCCTTTTGACTTGGCGTTTCGTATTTAAGTGCATCTTGTTGACCGACGGCAAGGCGCATAAATTTCACCTCTTCGTCAGTTAATCCACTTTGGCTAAACTCATTCAGCTCATTAATAAACTCTTGAATCGATGGAACCGTCGCATTCGCCCTTACCTGCGCGCTAAATACCACTGCGCCAGTTTCACGAGTACTTGCGAAGTAACCGCTTGCACCGTAAGTGTAGGCTTTGTCTTCACGTAGGTTCTGGTTGATACGGCTATTGAAGTTGCCCGCTAAGTTAAAGTTAGCTAACTGGCTCAAATACAATTCGCCCGTCGCATCAAACGGCAGGCCCTTACGAACCAAGCGAACAATGCTTTGCGGCGCACCCGGTTTATCAACTAAGTACAGGTGCTGACCAGAAAGCTCTTTAACGATCTGTGGACGCGTTAATGGTGCCGCATCGCCTTGCCACTCTTCAAAGAATTGTAGCTGTTTCCCTACCTCTTTCTTCGAGATGTCTCCCACCACAACAATATTGGCACCTTCTGGTGTGTAATGTTGCGCATAGAATTTTTTCACATCGTCTAAGGTCAATTTCGATAGAGATTCCTTAGTACCATCACTTGCACGAGCAAAAACAGTGTCACCAAACAGCACTTCACGGGTTGCTTGAGAAGCCATCCAGCTTGGCTGCTGATGCTGATACACAACGCCTTCTAGCATCTGTTTCTTAACGCGCTCAAAATCTTGCTCATCGAACTTAGGATCGAATAGAACCTCTTGCACAATCGCTAAGGTTTGAGGCAAGTTTTTCTCTAGCGTCGAGACTGAAATATCTGTGGTGTAGCTGCCCGCACTAATGCTCACGCTGCTACCAAGTTTATCTAAGGTCGCTTGTAACTCTTCAACGGTTCGTTTAGTTGAGCCTTCTTCCATCATCGAAGCCGTTAGGTTCGCTAGGCCTTCTTGCCCTTTGCGAACATAGCGTTCGCCTGCAGGCAATTGAATTTGCAGCTGTACTGTCGGCGTTTCACTGGTCACGGTACCAATTAAGTCAGTGCCATTTGCAAAGTACATGCGGTACAACTCAGGCATGGTCGCCTCAACACCAAAGTTCACTTCTGGCATCACACTGCGATCAAAGGTATCCGGTGCCTTTCTGAAATCCAGTTGATCTTCCGTCACCTTGCTGTATTCCGGCAACGTACGTGGTGGCGTGGTAAAGGTCGCTTCACGAACCGCCAAATCGAGCTTTTTCTTAGGAACCACACTCAAGGTAACCTTGTGCTTACCTTCGATGAAATCTTGGTATGCCTTGCTCACGCTCTCAGGCGTCACCGCTCGGATTTGATCGAGTTGTGATTCAATGCGATCAGGCTGACCATAGAAGGTTTGGTTCGACGCGAGTTGCGACACCTTACCTTTAACGCTTTGCAATGCAAAAACAGCATTCGCTTCGGCCATGCCAGTGATCTGGTCTAAACGCTCTTGCTCAACGCCCTCTTTCGAGAATTGCTCCAGGGTATCCATCAGCTCTTTATTGAGAACCGTCAAATCGCCTTTTTCACCTGAGTTGCCCATTGCATACACGTACATGGTACACGCCAACTCAGCACAATCATGGAAAGAGCCAGCGCTGACGGCCTTCTGCGTTTTTACGAGGTTTTGATATAGGTAACTGTTGGTACCTGAACCTAACACGTTAGACAATGCATTCAGTGAAGCTTGCGTCTCTTCACCGCGATACGTTGTTGGCCACCCCACCAGCACCATCGGCTGACGAATATTGTCTTCTAAGGTGATGTATTTATCTTCTGTTAGAACAGCAGGTTGCTTCTCTGCCGCCTTCACTTCAGGGCCTTGAGGAATTGAACCAAAGTACTTGTTAACCCATTCTAGCGTGTCATCAACGTCGATATCACCACCAATCGTTAACACGGCATTGTTTGGGCCGTACCAACGCAGGAAGAACGCTTTAAGATCATTCACGTCAACACGGTCAAGATCTTCAACATAGCCGATTGGTTGCCAAGAGTAAGGGTGACCTTCAGGGTAAAGCGCTTCGCCCATGCGTTCCCACATCAAGCCGTAAGGACGATTTTCGTAGCTCTGCGCTCGCTCGTTCTTGACCGTGCCTCTTTGAACCTCAAATTTCTTCTGAGAAACAGCATCCAACAAGAAGCCCATTCGGTCTGATTCTAACCACAACATTTTCTCAAGTTGGTTAGAAGGAACAGTTTCAAAATAGTTGGTGCGGTCACGGTTGGTCGTGCCGTTTAACGAGCCACCCGCTTCGGTAATGATCTTAAAGTGCTGTTGGTCACCAACGTTCTCTGAACCCTGGAACATCATGTGCTCAAAGAAGTGAGCAAATCCCGACTTGCCTATCTCTTCACGTGCTGAACCGACGTGATAAGTTACATCAACATGCACCAACGGATCGGAATCATCAGGGGAAAGAATAACTGTCAGACCGTTTTCAAGCTGATACTTGGTGTAAGGAATCACCACTTTATCTTTAGAGGACTTAACCTCTTCTAACAGAGTGACACCTTCAGGTAACGAGGAAAAGAAGGGCGTTGAGCTAGGTACATTGTAAGAACAGCCAGCAATGGCGATAAGAGAAAATGTACCAAGTAAAACCTTTTTCATAGGTTCTCCTTAGAAAAAACCGAAGTAGATAGCAGCAAGTAAGCTATAGCGAGCGGCTTTGCCAATCGCTATCAAAATAACGCTAGGGATGAATTTCATTCTTAGCCAACCCGCAGCGAGACACAAAGGGTCACCAATGATCGGTAACCAACTAAATAACAGTGTCCAGTAGCCATAACGACTCAGCCAAGCCATAGCCTTATGACCATGCTTTTCAGATTGAGTTCGATTAGGCAACCACAAACCAATCCAATAGTTAGTCAGGCCGCCTAAGGTATTGCCTAATGTCGCCACCAGAATGATCGATGAGGTTGAAAACTGATCTAAGCTCAATGCAGCCACAAGGCTAGCTTCTGAACCACCGGGGAGTAACGTGGCACTCAAGAAGCCACTAATGAAGAGTACCCACAGCGCCGAGTCCGAGAACCACAGCGCGATATTTTCAAAAAGGGAGTTAAAAAATTCTAACACTGCCTATCAACTTTCTTGCATTTTAAGTAGCACCTTGCCTCTGGTGTGTCCGGTTTCAACCTGCAGGTGCGCCGACTGCGCCTCGTCTAATTGGTAGATACCTTGAATTTCTGTTTTGAGTAATCCGACACTGACCATGTAAAGCATAGTGTCCATTTGCTCAGGGCTTGGTTCAACCAGCATGCCTGATGCAGTAAAACCTAATAGTGTGGCTTTTTCGCAGATAAGTTCTGCAGATAGAGTCGGCACAGTCACGACTCGCGCGCCATCTTTTAGGCACTTCAATGCATCAAGCGCGGTATCGCCACCGACCAAATCAATCAACACATCGACATCAGATACTCTTTCTGATGCTGGCGCAAACTTATAGTTAATCGCGTGAGCACCTAGCGTCGCAAGGTAATCAAGATTGGCTTCGCTGCAGGTTGTGTAAACCTCAGCTTTTGCTGCCACTGCAATTTGAACCGCAAGGTGACCAACGCCGCCCGCGCCCGCTAAAATAAGCACGCGGTCGCCTTCTTTCACTTCGGCTTTGTTGAGCGCTTGTGCCGCTGTTTGACTCGCAAGTGGTAATGCAGCTGCCGCTTCTAGAGTGACAGAATCAGGAACCATACTTAATGCAGCTTCTGGAACACACACATATTGGCTGTAACCGCCACCTTGCAGTGGAAAACCAATAAAGCCAGCCACGTTATCACCAACAGTAAAGCGTTCAGCCTGTTCGCCTAGCGAGACAATTTGCCCTGAAATATCGTAGCCAGGCACCCAAGGCAGGTTATCTTTGTTTTGTGCTGCCGCCCAACCAAGACCCGCTCGGGTTTTGACATCAATCGGATTAATGCCTGAAAAGGAAACTTTAACCACCACTTCTCCAGCCTTAGGCTCAGGGATCGCACTGGTTTGAATACTTAGGTTTTCGACGCCGCCGAATTGAGTAATCGCAATCTGTTTATTTTCCATTCCACATTTCCTTGATTGATAAAAGCCCTAGTGAGCAAGCACCCTAATTAATAAAAAGAAAGGGATGCGAAAGCATCCCTTTGACTATAAACCATTTAATAAGGCTAAGTTAACCGCTCATTCGTAAATTGACGACCAATTAACGTAACGATACATGACCCAGCAAATCCACTAGCCCACGAGAGCTAATAGAATGCCCGCCGCAACCGCACTACCAAGTACACCGGCTACGTTCGGACCCATTGCATGCATCAATAAGAAGTTCTGAGGGTTTGCCTCAAGACCAACCTTGTTCACAACACGTGCCGCCATTGGAACCGCCGATACGCCAGCTGCGCCAATCAGTGGGTTGATGTCCTCTTTCGAGAATCGGTTCAACACCTTAGCCATCAATACACCACCCGCCGTACCGATACTGAACGCGACCGCACCTAAACCTAGAATACCCAGTGTTTCTAAGTTCAAGAACGTATCCGCTTGAAGCTTAGAACCAACCCCTAGACCTAGGAAAATAGTTACAACGTTAATCAGTTCGTTTTGAGCTGTTTTTGAAAGGCGATCAACCACACCCGCTTCACGCATTAAGTTACCCAAACAGAACATACCAACTAGAGGTGTTGCTGAAGGTAGGAACAAAATCGTCATCAGTAGTACAGCAAGCGGGAAAAGAATCTTCTCGGCTTTGCTAACGTGACGAAGTTGAGCCATCTTAATTTTGCGCTCTTCAGGAGACGTTAACGCTTTCATGATTGGTGGCTGAATGATAGGAACCAAAGCCATGTAGCTATAAGCCGCTACTGCAATGGCACCTAAAAGATCCGGAGATAACTTGCTTGCCAAGAAGATCGCAGTTGGGCCATCGGCACCACCAATGATCGCAATTGACGAAGCATCGGCCATCGAGAACTCCATTCCTGGAACGTAGTTCAGCAAGATCGCGCCAAATAGCGTCGCGAAGATACCAAACTGAGCCGCAGCCCCTAGCCACAACGTTTTAGGGTTCGCAATCAACGCACCGAAGTCCGTCATCGCACCAACACCCATAAAGATCAGCAGTGGGAAAATACCTGTCTCAATACCAATGTAGTAGACGTAGTAGAGCAAACCACCTGGATCAGTAAACCCAGCATTTGGAATGTTTGCTAATACAGCACCAAAACCAATAGGCAGTAGAAGTAACGGTTCAAATCCTTTACGAATTGCCAAAAACAACAGTAAGCAACCAACCAGCATCATACAGATCTGGCCGAACTCAAAGTTCGCAATCCCTGTTTCAGACCATAAGGTCATCAATCCTTCCATGGTACTCCCTTACGCTAAGCTTAGTAGTGGAGCGCCTACAGTAACTGCATCGCCTTCTTTAACATTCAATTCTTGAACGATACCACCACGAGCAGCACGAACTTCCGTTTCCATCTTCATCGCTTCTAGGATTAGTAGAACGTCGCCTTCAGAAACCTCAGTACCCGCCTGAACGTTTACTTTAAAGATGTTACCCGCCAATGGAGCTGGAACCGCTTCAGCGTCAGACGCTGCTACTGGTGCAGCCTGAGCAGGTTTTGCAGATGGCGCCACCGATGTCAGTTCACCTTGTGGGCCAACTTCAACATCGTAAACTTGACCATCAACCTTCACGCTGTAGCTTTCAATACCACCAGAAGCTTGTACAGGAGCTGCAGCAACTGGAGCCGCAACTTCTAGCGTTGGTGCAGGTTCAAATGCTTCAGGATTACGACGGTTCTTAAGGAACTTAAGACCCACTTGTGGGAAGAGCGCGTAAGTCAGTACATCATCAACCGTATCTTCAGCTAGAGAGATACCCTCTGATTTCGCTTTCTCTAACAGATCCGTCGTTAACGTATCCATTTCAGACTTAAGTAAATCAGCAGGACGACAAGTAATCGGCTCTGCACCGTCTAGAACTTTCGCTTGCAGTTCAGCATCCACTTCAGCAGGAGCTTGACCGTATTCACCTTTCAGTAGACCAGCAGTCTCTTTCGTGATGCTCTTATAGCGTTCGCCCGTTAAGACGTTAATAACCGCTTGAGTACCGACAATCTGAGAAGTTGGTGTTACTAAAGGAATGTAACCAAGCTCTTTACGTACGCGTGGGATCTCTTCTAGAACTTCATCCATGCGATCGGCGGCGCCTTGCTCTTTAAGCTGGCCTTCCATGTTAGTTAACATTCCGCCAGGAACTTGAGCGATTAAGATGCGAGAATCGACACCTTTTAGCTGACCTTCCCATTTCGCGTACTTTTTACGTACATCACGGAAGTAAGCCGCGATGGGTTCGATTTGGTCTAGTTTAAGATTCGTGTCGCGCTCTGTACCTTCTAACATCGCAACAACCGTTTCGGTTGGCGTATGACCGTAAGTACAGCTCATTGAAGAAATAGCGGTATCTAGAATGTCGATACCCGCTTCAACGGCTTTAACCGCTGTTGCAGTCGATAGACCAGTTGTCGCGTGGCTATGCAGTGCTAGAGGAACGTCACACGATGCTTTGATACGTGTAATCAGCTCTTCTGCTTCATACGGCTTTAATAAACCTGACATATCTTTGATACATAGTGAGTGACAACCTAGGTCCTCTAGGCGCTTAGCCAAATCAACCCAAGTATCTGAATTGTGGACCGGACTGGTTGTGTAAGACAACGTACCTTGAGCGTGGCCACCAACGTCGATCGTTGCTTTCACTGCTTTTTCAAAGTTACGCACGTCATTCATCGCATCAAAGATACGGAATACGTCCATGCCGTTTTTATGGGCACGTTCAACAAATTTTTCTACTACATCATCCGCGTAGTGACGGTAGCCCAATAGGTTTTGACCACGCAGTAGCATCTGCATTGGTGTGTTTGGCATCGCTTTTTTCAGCTCACGCAAACGCTCCCATGGATCCTCGCCAAGAAAACGGATACACGAATCAAACGTCGCGCCGCCCCAAGTCTCAAGTGACCAGTAACCGACTTTATCCAGTTCTGCCGCAATTGGCAGCATATCTTCGATACGCATACGAGTAGCAAATAGTGACTGGTGCGCGTCACGAAGTACCACATCTGTGATAGCTAGTGGTTTAGACATGCTCATAAACTCCTTTTTAATCCTTTAAATACTACTTAGCAGTAGACGCACGGTATTGATGAACCGCGGCCGAAATTGCAGCCACTACCTGTGGACTAACAGCTGAAGGGTTTGATTGTGATTTTTGAATTTTTTTAGGTGCTGCGATCGGCTCTGGTACTTCTTCTGGTACCAGTTTTGACATCAACCGAACGAGGTAAACTAGAATAGTTAGGAAAATAAAGACAACGGACATCCCCGTTATCATTAGAGTCGCCGCATCTCCTAGCAGGCTTCCAATATTAGTCATGTTGCTTCCTTTCTTCGTCATCCTGACATACGTACAGGATTTCAGCGAATAGTGATCCCGACCCATGGATTATCTCGATTGGTAAAAGTTTGTCAATTTTGTTTAAGGTTCTGTTACGGATAACGCACACATAAGGTTAATTATTCGCCTATCAGATCACATAAATCTGTCAAATACGTCATTTTTAGATATTTAAACTGTGACTTAAACGGGGCTTTTCTGGGAATTGATATGAGAAAGGTGGAATAACAAAGAAGCAATCAAGAACTACTTTAAATACAACAAGTTAAACAACGAACAAATTTAACATTGTCGCAACAAATTTGCAGCAAACATAAAAAAAGCCTCGTATAAACGAGGCTTTTTCTAATAATGTGGCGCGCTCTGGAGGATTCGAACCTCCGACCGCCTGGTTCGTAGCCAGGTACTCTATCCAGCTGAGCTAAGAGCGCACGGTTTTA
>NZ_JBFRPK010000003.1:0-76466 GCF_041471965.1 Vibrio sp. 10N.261.51.A3 | reverse complement strand
GCCATGCTCGGCGCACAATAGCAAACGCCACGTTTAAATAACGTGGCGTTTTATTATCTGTCAGTTAATTCTAACTGTGTTAATCGTAGCTGTGTGTTAATCGTAGCTAAATGCTATACCAGTCGAGCCATATGATAAGCCGCCACATATTCGCCATTTCTGAAAGCGAACCCTGCGGACTCTCCTTCAATCACGAAACCGAACTTCTTATACAGGCTGATCGCTCTTTCATTATCGGTGTATACCGTTAACTCCATTCGCTTGATGTTAATCCAGTTATCACACAAGTCGATCGCGGTCGCGAGCAGCTGACTACCCACACCTTTGCCTAGCACATCGTCTTTAACACCCATACCAAATGAAGCCACATGTCGTCTTCTTGGATTCACGCACACTTCCATTCCCAAGTTGCCAACAATCTCATCGTCGATCATCGCGACATACGAGTACACGTTATCAGGCATATTAGAGATTCGTTTTTGCCAGCTTTCCAGAGATGGATTTGGGAGTTGCAGCGTACCGGTATAAGCATTAGTGCATTCGTAAACTTCTTTTATTCCCTTTGCATCTGACGGTTCAGACCGTCTCACTATAATACTCATCGCAACTCCTACTATTTTCATCGCTAAATATGAAACACATCCTTAATGTGCACCTAGACACACTATCAAATAGTGAATATTTAACAATAGGTTAGATGAACTTATCTTATTGGGCTTAATTGATACTGAGTAAACGCCCTCTCTCAATATCTTGCTCAAGTACCTCCGGTGTCAAGTCACCATGTCCATGGTGATCGTGATTATGGTGATGTCCATGATCGTGGCCGTGTGAATGACTTTGATGTTCATTTGATCTTTGAGCTAACTTATCTGAATCCAAATAAGTGTCAGTCAAATCAGCACAATAATCTTGAGTCCATAAGCGACGAGCGTCGTCATCACTCATAATTTGCTCCGCTTTAGGACCCAACTTATCCATGTAGTACATCCCCAACTCCTCACCCTCGACATTGGCATGGTTGATAAGGTTCATAAACGCAGGCTCTTGATTCTCATCTGATAGATGACCATTTTTGTAACACACGGTTAGACCAATAATATCGTCGCCAAGTTTCTCTAATTCAGGGTTAAAATGATTGTGACTATGATTATGTTCGGCAGCGGCGACATGCATTGGAGTAAGTAAAACACATGCGATAGCCAGTAGCTTAATGGTATTTTTCATGGGATAGACCTTCTGTATTTTCGAATACAAATTTGATTAGTTGGCTGACTTAGCTTCTTGTGAGATGAGCTAAGTTAAGGGGAACTTCAAGACCATTTCAGCCTGAGTACCCCTCTGTCTCACTACAAATAATCAATATGATTGGATAACGAGGCTCGATATAACGAGCGTTCTATAGACAAAAATCACTTATCAACTACGATTCTTGCTGGTGCGATGGTGTAAGTCATTGGCTTCACCTCCCATTCACCTTTTGCTTCCAATGCAACCGCTAGTGCTTGCGCCTCTTCACATACCTTCGCTGGTTTTCCGTCAGCCCAGTACGATGGACCCGAGGTGTAGCCGCACATCACTGAAAACGTGTGTTGGCCATTCTTTGTGGTGTATTCCGTCATAATGACACCACCTTCTCCATGCGTTATTTTTAGTGAGCCTTCATCGGCGACATGCATTGCATCGGAAGGATTCGGTTTAACATACGTTGTGTAGGTCCCGCCATCTGACATGGATTGGTTGTCATACATGGTGTAGCCTTCTTTTTCTGAAGGTAAGGTCAGTTCGTAGTTAGGATCAATATCCGCTAAACGTTCTGAGTTATTCGTCGCACCAGGTTGATAGTTGTGAGCATTTGATTGTCCGTTAGCGAAAACAGACGCTGACACTAAAGATAGAATGACGACCGCTAAAATTGATTTTTTCATAATGAACTCCAGATATTCTAAGCAAAGATGTTGTAAGCAATAGTTTTTATGATTGAGTAAGAGAATGGGTTTATTTACCTAACTTTTTAGGATGTGAGGGCAATATCAGCCCTCACTGCAAATACCCTATTTGTTGTCGGTTCCTGCTCCTTCACCAGGCTCAGTTGGACGACTTACCGACTTGCGCTCAAGGTTGTGGTGAGCACGCACTCTATCCATGTATTCTTGCTTGGTGTTCATACCTTGCTTCATTGCTTCTGGTACTTGTTCAGCTGGGATCACGATGTCACGGTCGACTGGCCACTCAGTTAACAGCTCTGGGTGGTAGCCTTCTGGATAGTACAGTTTTGGATCCAACTCTAAATCACGAATCTCTTGTTCTTGTATGTCTTCACGGCTGTTTTTCGGCAGCGGGATTCTAAAGTCAGACCCATCGGCCATATCAAATTGTGGCGCTCGCGCATTCGGGAAATCAGGTAAAATACCTTCACGAACCCACGCATTATCTTTAGTCATGTTAACGACAATGCCATCTGGCGCACCGAAGTGGTAAGGCCCTTGCCAATGGTGGCGAACCTCTGCAACGGTTTCCTCATTGAGATATGGGTCGAATGTCATGTGCGTTGTCATGAACAAGCGCGGTTGTACTTCATTCGCCACATAACCCGCCGCGTACGCTGGTGTATGGTGAGTATCAACGGTGTAACGTGCTAAGAATGGCGGTACACCTTGAATAATCGAAGACACACCAAACGTTTCGGTTTGCAGCTCAGTAATGAACAAGTCTGCACCTTTTGCGTATTTCAAATCCAACTCTGTTGGGCGACCGTCTCCTGTCCAAACAAATGAAAGCACTCGGCCGTCATCTTGAGTCCAATTCAAGCGGTAACCAGACGCGCCATCTTTTGCGTGACTGCGTCGCCAGTGAATCACTTCCACATTGTCTTGGTCATAGATAACGCCACCGTCGTCGCGGAAATCAAACTCGTGAACCACAATGTCGTTGCCTGATGGGAACACATCAAATGCATCGGTGTGCCAGTTCAACATTTGTTGCATGCCTTCAATCATATGACGAGTGCCATATTCTGGAGTCGCACCACTCGGACCATAAATGTTAAGCGGCTTTTCCCAGCGACCATTCCAACCACCAAATTGATACAGGTAAGGTAACGAGCCGTAATGGTCTACGTGTAAGTGAGTAATGAAGATATGGTCGAGTTCATTCATCGCGACACCCGCCGCTACGTAGTTCGCAATTGATCCTTCACCTAAATCAAAGACAAAGTTAGAGCCGTTACCCAATTCGACGTATATCGAGGTGTTTGCCTGCCCCGGGCGAATCATTGGTGATGTCCCCATGAACGTGACACGCATTTCATCCGGTTGAACTTCTTCAGTGCGTGGGAACCAGTTGGCGCCCGACACCATGTGATCGCCATAAGGTGCAATGCCCTCAAACATCAGGCCTTCTTTCCAACCTGAATTGGTTTCTTTGCGATAGTCACCATTGTTTACACCGCCCATTAACACAGAAAGCACTTCTTCTTCTGAAGAATACAAGTTCCCCTTAGGTTGAGTGCTCAGATACTCTTCAAGGGTTTCACCCTCGTGATATTCAAATTTCTCGAGTTTTTGAATATCAGAGTTAGTTTGCTTGGTGTTGTATTGCATCATTGGGTCAGCAGCAAAAGCGGTGGTCGTGATGATCATTGCTGAAGAGATGATTGATAATTTTGCGAAAGTTCTCATAGTTTCACCTATCGGTCTGAGTATTTAGTAAATGAATGAAGTTCCTTCCTCACTCCGATACAAACAAGTTTATTAATAAACAGAACCTTGATATATAGTGTAAACTTTACTTAAAACCTCCATTTCATTTATGAGTTAATAACGACTCCACCATGATTTGGATGAGTGGCAATAAGAATAGAGGGAACTGAATTTGGACCTTAATCTACTGACGACATTTTTGGCCGTTTACAAACACAGCTCTATCACCGTGGCATCAGAGCAGCTCGATATTTCTCAACCCGCGGTAAGCGCGGCGATTAAGAGACTCGAAGGTGTCGTGGGCAAGGCTTTATTTGTGAGAGAAGGACGAGGTATCGCGCCTACTGGAGCAGCGGTATCACTCGCTAATAAGATAGAAGACCCATTGAACATCATTGGAACGGTTGAGCAGCAAAAGAATGACCTTAAAGTCTATTGCACAGAGAGCTTGCTTCATTTCGTTAGCCAGGTTGAAGGCGTAAGCTTTACGGAAGCGCCACTCGAAGAGGAAGAACTGTTTGATGCGCTTACTGCACAAAAAGTAGATATCGTCATTGATGTACTTTCGAGTAAGAAACACTCATTGATTGAAGAAACCATCGTCGATGAGGAGCCCGTGTGTCTGACTCGAATCAACCACCCTCGAATTGGTGAGACACTAAGTAAAGAAGAGTATTTCCAAGAGGAACATATTGCGCTCAAGATCAAACGCGCCAACATGAACACGGTCGAGTTTTTATCAGAGAGCGATATCGAGCCGAGAAAAGTCAGAATTGAAACCAGCTCAATTTCAAGCATGCTGATTTTGGCAAGCACGACAGATTATATCGCCGCTTCTACTCGCTCTTTTGCAGAAATGCTTGCACCAGCGCTTGGCTTACGCGTTCACCCTATCCCCATCAAATTAAGACCGATCACGTTTCGAATGCTCTATCACCGCCGCTACGCTAAAGACGAACAGCACATCAAAACCCGTGAAGCAATCAAATCAGCATTAAGGAAACATAAATGAAACTGAGGTTTTAACTAAAGTTAACCCTATTAATATAAATTCAGTTTAATCACATACTCTCTAGCAAGTTAATTCAATAGAACGACACTGGAGAATCCATGAAAAAACTTAACCTTATTGCTCTACCACTTACGTTACTCAGCAGCGCAGCGTTTGCGACTTCGACTCAAGTTTACATCGAACAAAACGTTGCCTCTAATGCTGCTGATAACGGTGTCTACACCACAGAAGCTGGCGCATTAATCGATACCTCAGAAAATGGACAAGTCTATATAGGTTTTGATGACCAGGGTTGGCTAGCCGCGGGTTACGGACACGACTTTCACATCAGCGAATCCTTCACGTTCAACCTATACGGTGAACTCGGTAAATGGGACAACGGTGAAGAGTTATTAATCGAAGGTATTATCGATTATCAAGTGAACGACAACTTCAATGTATTCGGTGGATTGGGATATAACCAGTCAGGGCAAGTACTCGAGAATGTAAGCGACACCACGATCAACACCAATAAGTTCATCGCCGGTGCGGGGTACTCACTCGCAGGCTGGGATTTAGCTTATCAATACACTCACGAAAACAGTGATGGATCCAATGGCGGGTTTACCCACAACGATGACAACGTAATCTTTCATCAAGGCGACTACCGTACCAATGAGCACGAAGTCGTTCTCTCTAAAAGCATCGACGACTGGACACCCTACGTGAAATACACCTACTTCAATACCAACGAAGGTGACCTTTACTTGAACGGCCAATCGATGGGCCCGATCGACAACGACAATATCATTACGCTTGGTTTGTCTTACGACTTCTAAACATCTCAGATTCAATTCTCATAGGCAGATGGATTTGCCCACCTTTCGAGGGCACTACTATGAAAATGACTCCTCAACGCAACAAAGCCATTAATATCGCTGCAGCGATCAGTATCGTTTTGTTTTCTGCGATTCCCACCTACGTAAGTGCTGATCACTTAGACCCCCATTATCTAGAGCCGAGTCATCTAGAAACCAGCTATCTAGACTCCTCCTCCGTCGAATTTATGACACCAGATTTTGATCAGGGGTATCTTAACGATGAGATTAAAGAAAACCTTATTCTGAAATAATTCTTCAACACATTACAAAACGTTATATAGCTCTTGTTTTCTATATAACTCTCATCTTCTTATAGAGCCGTGCTGAGTGATTAAGACTCCGTTCCTGAATCACTTTTTCTAGGCTGATGACATTCAAAACCGCAAATGCAGACGCTAAAAAAGACACCACACTCGTCAAAAAGTGTGGTGTCTTGGTTATTATTGCAAGGCTAATTAACTAACAATAGTTAAGATTAGTTGGCTGGACGCCAAACGCCCCATTTGTCATTTTCGTAAGTCGCTTTAGGGTTAGTACCACCTTGAACCCACCATTGTGCTTTCCATGACTGGTTCGAGTAAGTCACGACTTCGCCACCAAGGTAAGTCGCTGATGAGTCCCACGTACCTGGATCTGGCGTAGGGTCTGGGTCAGGAGTCGGATCAGGATCCGGCGTTGGATCTGGGTCTGGTGTTACGCCACCTTCATCAGCAATTACTTCAAAAGTGAAGGTTTCAAAACTGTCGCTTTCAATCGAGCTAGCCATAAACGATAAAGTTTCGTTTGCAGTGATGCCAGTGGTATCAACTACGATAGAAGCCGTGCCGTTATTTTGAATGCTTACAGAAGTACCTTGAGTTTGAGTCAATGTCGCCGCTTCGCTTGTTGCAATTACAACTTTGTCGCCAGCATTCACTACGTTGTCACTCTTCACTAGCTCGTAGATGTCGCCTTTTAATGGTTCAACACCACCGTCGCCACCATCAATCAGCGTTAACTGACCAGAAGCACGGCTATCTTTTGAGTTAAAGAAGTTACGTGAAGGATCGTTTTGGAAGTACATGTAGTGCTGCATTTCAGCGTGCCAATCACCAATGAAGATCGCGCCATCTTTAAACTCTTCGTGCCAGCCGTTAATCTCTGAAGCCAACAAGCGAGCCCAATCGTTAACGTTTGAAGCGTCGATAACGATGTCGAAGCTACGCGCGACTTCACCGTACTTGTTGATGATGTCGTACTTAACCGTATCACCAATTTCTGGCGTACCAAACTGGTCAGAAACAAACAGGTCGCCACGGACTAGATCAGGTTGAGGTGTAGGCTCTGGTGGAGGGGTTGTGCCACCCGCGATAGTGATGTCTGAACAGTTGTAGAAGCCTTCGCCCGCAGCATCATCACGTTGCCAACGAACGAATAGAATCGCATCGCCAGAACGGTCTGAAGGAATAGTGACATTAATGCGGTACTTGCCGCCATTAACCGGAACGTTACCCTCTTCTTGGATAAGATCTAAGTCTCCCCACGCTAGGCCTTTGCTTAGGTCCGCGTTTGGTTTCGTTAGGTAGAACTCCCAGAAAGAAGGGTTGTGTGGCGCTGTCGCATTGAATACATATTCAAACGTACCAGTATTTAGCTCGGTACGAGTCCAACCAGTATGAGGCGCACCCATGCCGCGTTTTTGCGAATCGTTGGCATAACATAACGTGCCGTCAGGAATCGCCGCTTTTACAGCATTGATATTATTGAAATCTTGGACATTTTTCGCGTACTCGTTACGTTGAACAAACGGGTATGAACCCGAAATGTCTTTTGCTTGAGCACACGCAGCATTAGGTGGTGTACCCGACCAAATCCCGCCTTGCTCGTAACACGTGTTCTGACGCGCGCTTGGAAACTCAGACCAACCATGAGCATTTGCCACTGACGGCACACTCGATAGCATAGCCATACCCACTGCTATTTTTAGAATATTATTATTTATTGTTGTCACTTTCCCACTCTCTATTATTTTACCCTAAACACAAAACCAATTGGTTACTAACCAACCAGCACCGTAATTCGAAGGTTTATAGTTTCCGACTTAAAGAACAACGAAAAATATATACGTCAATTTTATCAATAACAGCGGGTTTTATATTAATAGGAATCAGCATCACACAACTCAAACAAATGCGTTGTAGATAGATGATATTGGTTCGAATTATCAATTTTTACCGACAAAAATTACGCATTCCCTAAGAAAATAGATCGCTAGGAAGGTATTTTTTCATTGAATTAATTGGAGTGAAACGCTCGCATAAATAATGATATTGAGTGCTTTTTATCATCATTATTATTACGTTGTTGAGACTGCTGTAAAGTCGCTAAGCTATTGAGCGTATACGTTTATAAATGGATAAATCATTAAACGTTAATTTGAACGAGCTAAACTAATAGCGGCTATTCATGCCAAATCGATTCGACATATCATCGTCCATACGACCGCCCTTCCAACCGCCACCGCCCAACAAATTAAGTACATCACGCGCGTTATATTCCTCACCACCGAAGAAGTCATTAGACACATTATTACGCAGCAATTGAATGGCTGGAGCAATTTCAGCAGCAAGGTCTTGTGGATCAGCAAACAATGCTAAGGCAACCAGTTGTTGGCGCTTACTTAATTCACATGAACTCGTTTCTACTTGCCCAATAGAGAAAAAGTCACTGCTTCCGTACGCTTTCACCAACTTTGCAGAAAGTGATTTGATTACTTTCTTGATTCGTCGTCGTTGAATATATCTAAACATATAGATTGCCTTGTATTGATGAGCTTAAGTTAACCAAACAGCAGATAAGTTTGATTGTCGACCGAGATGCTTTTTACTTGCGTGTTAAATACGGATTCTAGCTGTTCAGGCACAAGCACTTGCTCTGCACTGCCAGATGCTTGTAGTACGCCCTTTTCGAGCAGCAGTACTTGGTCGGCATGCCTCAAGGTTCGGTTCAGGTCGTGGTTAGCCATAATAACCGCAATGCCCTTCTCAGCCACTCGTTCGATAAGCTTGTACAACAAGGCTTCTTGAGCAATATCCAACGGAGCTGCGGGTTCGTCGAGGATCAGCAGCTTCGCGTATGGGTTAAGTGTCGGCCAAATTTGCAGGCACATTCCCGCCAAACGTACGCGTTGCCATTCACCACCAGACAGTGTCTGAATTGAGCGATGAAGTTTGTCTGCAATGTCTAGCATCTGGCTGATTTCTTCCAAAGCTGCGTTGATTTCAGCATCAAGGCCGTGTGAGGAGCCTGGCAGTGACAATGCAAGATATTGGAACACTTCTAAGTTGAAGGCTGGCCTTGCGCTTTGGCACAAGTAAGCGCGATGCAATGATAAATCTTGTAAAGACAGCTCCGACAAATCCTGCCCGTCGATCTTTATATCGCCTTTGTAACCATCACCAATTCCAGATATCGCTTCGAGCAAGGTACTTTTACCGCTGCCATTAGGGCCGATAACGTGAGTCACCTGCCCTTGCTTGAGCTCAAATGATAGTGGTAATAAACGAGCGCCGACGCTCAGGCTCTTAATTTGAATCATGATTTTTAATTAACATCCAAATGAAGATAGGCGCACCGATACTGGTGGTCATCACACCCAAAGGCAGCTCTGCGGAATCTAATAAGGTTCTTGCACAGATATCAGCAAACACCAACAACGCAGCGCCAGCAACGGCAGACAAAGGAAGAAGGTATTTGTTATCAGTACCAATCGCTAAACGCAACAAGTGTGGCACAACCAAGCCAACAAAGCTGATCACGCCACCTAAAGCTACCGCGCAGCCGACTAAAATAGACACGGCGAAAATTAGACGCCAGCGCAATCTCGGTACGTTTACGCCTAACTGTGCGGCATGCGTTTCGCCAATCATTAACTTATCTAGCTTACTACCTTGCAGGCACAGCCAAATAATCACGGGGATCATCACCAACGTGAGCGAGTGTTGATACCAAGTGACGCCACCTAAGCTGCCCATCAGCCAATACATCAATAAGCGTAGACTTAAGTCATCACTAAAATAGAACGCCCATGTCACCATCGCGCCAGAAAGAATGCCTAACGCGACACCCACTAGCAGTAATTTAGCCGTGGTGAGTCGCATGGTTTTTACCATGCTCACTAGAATCACGGTAAAACAAAGTGACCCTAAAACGGCGGCAATCATGAACAGTTCTGGGGTAGGAGCAAACGGCAAGAAGAACAGTACGATAACCATCGCCAAGCTTGCACCACCAGAAATGCCGAGCACACCGGGCTCTGCTAATACGTTACCCAATAAGACTTGTAAACTTGCGCCAGATACGGCTAACCCTGCCCCGATAGCAATAGCCGCCAATAGTCGAGGTAAGCGTAAATCAACCAGTAGTTTTTGTTCTAACGTGGACAATGTGCCCAGAGGGGAAATGAAAAGATCGCCAACCATTAGGTAAATCGCACTCAGCGCGACAAGCAGTGCTGCCATCAGATAAATGGCTCTAGTCCATTTGCGCTGTTTTTGGTGAAGAAGTTGTTGGAAATCCATATCAAGCTACTTTGAAAATGTTCGCGTAACCTTACCTGTATCCCCAAATAAACTCAAGGCTCACACCGTAATGTGAACCTTGATATTTCAACCAGTTGAGCGGTTGTTTTCGTCGTTTAAACCCGAGTCGATATTAATCGTACACAAGCTGACCATGGTCGAATCGCGTTTCAACTTCACACACCATTAAGGCTGCTCGTTGACCGATAGCAACATTACGATTAGGGAACACCACCGCTTCGTTTTCATTCTTAGCCATTAACGGTTTATCACCATCATGACCGAATACTTCACCGTGCTTGAACGCGGTAAAGTTCTCTACAGAATCTGAGAACATGAAATCGAAGTCATCATGTAAACGAACAATGGTTCTGCTCACGCGATAAGTGATGGTTCGCTTAGGTAAATGCTCTGGCTCAACTTCAGCAATCAAGTTACGCATCGCCAAGTCAAAAGCCGTTAGCTTATCAAGTTGGTTCTCACCAATTCTCGCGACCTGCCCTAGTTCCATTGTCAGTGCTTGCGCTTCGAAGTTTTCAGCACTGTACCAACTGAATGTACTGGTTGGCGCATTTGACAACAACACTGCTTCCACGTGCGCACTGTTAATGAAATCAAACAGCTCTTTACTGCGTACTTCGTGGCGAACTTTAGGGCTCACTGCAAACGAGTAATGCTTAGATAAACGGATTGCACAGTGCAAATCTAGATGCCAACGAGTGGCAGGTTCCGTTTCTTTGTAAAACTCAGTCACCAAGAACTTCAAGTTCTTCGCGATATCCACTTCTCGATTGCTCTCGTACTGCTTTTCATCAAACAGACGATTCATGTTCACATCAAGAAAACGAGTATGCGCGTTAGTGGCTTCTGGGTGAGCTATGATAAACAAGCATCTCGCGTTTACTACTTGGAAACCTGTTTCAATATCCTCAATGAGCTTATCGATCAGCTCCATTGGTGAAGTTTCGTCGCCATGAACACCGGTTGAAAAAATGATGTTCTTGGTTTCAGAATTAAAATCCGCGGGAATCACTTCCAAGACACCGCGTTGATGAAGCTTAATTTGAACACCGTTACTCAGTACGGTCTGTCCTGCAAACACTTCTTGCTCAAGATCTAGGCTGTCAAAAAGAAATGATTGGCGAAAGAGGGTCTTCGTCATGCGCTACTCCTTAATTGCACGGCCGTATGTTAATAAATTGTACATAGAAATTGTGTTGCTAGGATCGCACTTATCAACAGAAACTCCGTTATCACTCACAAATACTACCCATATATTTTTATATTACCTGCTGACTTTACTAACCGACATCTGTTCCAAATAACTTTCTCTATTTAAAGAGACTTTTGGTTGTTTCGGCTTATCTCAGGTTATGCCAGCAAGATAAGAGCCACGTAAGCTAACACAGCTCTTACCTGCTATGAACAGATTGAGATCAATTAATCTTCCTGATCGAGCAATCTTTCAAATTCATCGATTTGAACTTTGACCATGTCGATGCTTTGTTGCCAAAAATCAGCTTGAGTCAGGTCCATTCCTAAGTGCTTTTGAACGACTTCTTCCGCCATCATGCTGCCCGTATCACGAAGCAACGAAACGTAATCGCCGTAGAATTGCTCACCTTTCGCATCGCGCTGAGCGTAAACACCTTTACTGAACAGGTAACCGAACAAGTATGGGTAGTTGTAGAAGCTTACTTGAGAGATGCTGAAATGCAGTTTGCTCGCCCAGAAGTAAGGGTCAGCTTCTGTCATTGCATCGCCATACCACTCTTTCCAAGTCGTTTCCATCAAGTCACACAGCTGCTGAGCCGTTAGCTCGCCTTTTTCACGCTGCTCGTAGAAGGCTTTTTCGAATTCGAAACGCACTGGAATGTTCACCATTAAAGCGAGTGAAGAAGACAACTCTTCCCATAACATCTCAAGTTTCTCGTTACGTGTTTGAGCTTGCGTTAACAAGTGATCACGAACGATGTTTTCAGCAAAGATAGAAGCGGTTTCTGCTAGCGTCATTGGGTAGCGTGTTTGACACAACGGCATGTCTTTCATTACCCAGTTGTGGAACGCATGGCCTAGCTCGTGTGCCAATGTCATTAAGTCAGAGCGGCTGCCGCTCCATGTCATGAACACAAGCGGTGTGCGTGTCGCGGCAAACTTAGTACAGTAAGCACCTAAACGCTTGTTGGCTGCTGGTGCGGCATCAATCCAACCATTCTCAACCATCAAAGCAACGAAGTCAGCCATCTCTGGGTTCACTTCAGCGAAGGCAGTTTTGATCACTTCAATCGCTTCATCAAATGGATAAACCTTAGATTCAGCGTCACCAAGCGGCGGCATCGCAGCTAAGTGGTTCCATGGCTTCATTTCATCTAAGCCATGAACTCTTGCCATCAACAGACCCGCTTTCTGGCCTACTGCGCGATTAGCTTTCGCCACAGACATCATGGTGTCTAGCGTTTCAGGCACAATTCGGCTGCCGTGCAAGCTTGGATCTAAGAAATGTACATCTGAGATTTTCGAACGCTTTTTGTTTTCAGTCAGGCGCCAACCTGCAAGCGCATTTAGAATCGAAGCAAATGACTCTTGGTGTGTCTTCATTGCACCTTGAACAGCGCGCCATGCAGGCTCTTGTTTGTCGAATTCGCTGCCGTACAACAAGCTCGCCGCTTGTGAGAAACCAAGCGCTTCTTCTTCACCATCAAGTTTTAGCGACAGTTTCAAAGAGCCCGTTAGGTTGTCGTATAAACGACCCCATGCATCACGGCCATCCACTTTCATTGCTGCTAACAGCTGTTCTTCAGCCACACTGAGTCGGCTGCTTGAAAGCTTACGTGAACTCTCAATCGCGAAGCGTTGGCCTGCAACATCTGCACTCTCGTGTTCTAAAACCGCATCAATAAACTCTGGTTCAGCGTGAATCAGCGTGTCTTCATAAGGGCTAAACGCTTGAGACATTTCAGAGTTAAGCTTTGCAACACGGCCAAGCAACGCTTTGGCTTCTGTGTGGGTCGCGTCGACCGATGCGTGGCAATTAGCGAAGGTGTTGATTGTACTCAGTAACGTGCCTGCCGCTTCTGAAGTATGAATCGCGTTTTGCATCGCTAGAATGATATGACGCTTTTCAACGTGTAGGTTCAACAGCTCAATGCACTGCTGAATGAGTTCAATGTCCTGTTCGATTTTTGCATCATTAAGATCGCTATAAGCAATGCTTAGATCCCAACTTGGTGTTGTCATGACTAAATTCCTTTCACGTAGGTAGTAATACCAATCAGGTATAGCGGCTGTGAACGCCGCTTTATACTTCTATTTATATTTCTGTTTCTATTTACAGATCTAAAAGATTGTTAATTCTTAAACTGTGTTTTTTGAACACTCAGAGAACAGGTATCCCTATCGATTTAACGCTGATAAAGCTCTGCGCAAACTGAGTGATTTGAATATGCGTTATCGATGCGTTTTCTATCGATAACTTCGAGTACAAACTCGGGTTTTTCCAATCAATATTAAGGCAGTGCGCTAGCAGTATGCGAATCACACCACCATGAGTAACCAACAATATATTGTCACTTGAATCATTCAAAAGTTGCGACCAAGCTTGAGTTACTCTGTCGTGGAAGCTCTGTAAACTTTCTGCGCCAGTTAATTGATGATTAGCAGGGTCTTTCCAAAAGGTTTCTAACATTCCCCACTTGTCTTCAAGTTCATCAAATGGGACACCATCTACTTCACCGAAGTTCATTTCCTGAAAACCCGATGCAACTGATAAAGGCACAGACATACGCTCTGCAAACAAGCTCGCGAGATCACCACATCGTCTTAATGGAGAGCTAACTACGCTATCAAAGGTAATGTATTGTGTAGTTAGTGCCTCACATATCTGTTCTTGAAGATCAGAGTTGACCAGCACATCAGATAAACCATTGAGCGCAGCTTTTCCTTGGACTTTGCCATGTCTTAACAAATAGATGTTTTTGGTTGTTCCATTGACCATGTGTGCGACCTAGCCTTGAATATCAAGCAAGTGATTAGATGGTTTTAAGTGCAGCGGCAATCCGGCAGCAACCAGCGTGACGCGCTCAACGACGCGAGCTAGCGCTTGGTTCATTCGTCCTGCATTGTCCACAAACAAGCGAGACACTTTACCCAGCGGCACCACACCTAAACCGACTTCGTTAGAGACCATGATAATTTGCGCCGGACTTTGCTCGACGCTTTTGATCAATACTTCAACCACGGCTTCAACCTGTTCATTAGTTGCGTCATCACCCAGTTCAAAGATGATGTTGTTCAACCACAAGGTTAGGCAATCAATCAATACCACATCTTCTTTCTCAAAAGACTGCAGTTTTTCGGCTAATTCGACGGGTACTTCATGCTCAATCCACTGCTCGCCACGACGTTGTTGATGGTGCGCGATTCGTTCTCGCATTTCATCATCAAGATATGTCGCTGTCGCAATATAATTGAGGCGTCCATTTGAACATGCTTCAAGCGCACATAATGCTTGTTGCTCTGCAAAACTTGACTTGCCAGAACGAGCGCCGCCCAATACCAGATGGCTGTTTCGCTGTCTTGCTTGATTAGTTTGATTGGTGTTGGTCATAGGAAGCCGTTATAGAAAGTCATTGTAAAATGCAGTAATGAATACAAGGTAAGTCAGCAACTCCATTAACTGTTGAGCCGCACCCAAGCAATCGCCAGTAAAACCGCCAATTCGAGCCATTAACCACTTTTTGAATCCGGTTCTGAACAGATAAGCGACGACAGATAAAACCAAAGCGAATTCAAGACCAAACCACAGGCTAGGCAGCACGCCTACAAGCAATAAGAAGACAAGTTCGCCTTTGGTTTGCTTGTTGGCCAATGGTTTACTTTTACTGGTATCTAAATCACTGACATAAGGCATGTCGTAAATTAGCGATGCAGCAATCGCGCGGCTAAAGGTATAACTGGTCACGATTACCATAAACAGTCCCGTCATGCTTATGAGTTCATTCAACAGCACCCACTTGCCAAGCAGAGCCATAATCAGAGCAGACGCACCATAAGTACCGATTCGACTGTCTTTCATGATGGTCAAACGGCGTTCTAGGGTCATGCCGCCACCAATGCCATCGGCCATATCAGTCAAACCATCTTCATGGAATGCGCCAGTGAGCATCAGGCTAAAACTCATCATCAAAAAGATCGCTACTGCACTCGGCAGTACCACATCAAGTAGCAAGAACACACCGCCACACAGAACACCAAGCAACAAACCAACCGTTGAAAAGTAGCGACCAGAACGGTTCATTCGCTCTGTAGAATAGGGCGTGTTTTTCGGCATTGGCAAGCGAGAAAAGAAACCCATCGCCAGCGCAAACAGCTCCCACTGGTAAGTGACTCGATCTCTCAACGATCTTTCTGGTACATCACTCATTAAACAGTGACTCCGGCACTTTCGAAACTTGCCATGTTGTTGTAGAACTCGGCTGCCGCACGAATAATTGGCATAGCTAGCGCAGCACCTGTGCCCTCGCCTAATCTCAATCCAAGATCGAGCAGTGGCTCAGCGTCGAGCAGCTCTAACAGAATTTTGTGTCCTGACTCTTCAGAGCGATGGGCGAAGATCATATAGTCTCGGCAACTCGGTTCAATTAAAGTCGCGACATACGCCGCAACCGACACGATAAAGCCATCGACTAATACTGGGGTTTTGTTTTGGTAAGCGCCAAGGAAAGTACCGACCATTTGAACGATTTCATAGCCACCGACTTGTGCGAGTACCTCTTTAATATCTTTAACTTCATTCGCATCTAAACCTTTGCAACGCGCGACACCTTGCTCAACCACAGCCACTTTACGTGCAAGCTGTTCATTGTTGATGCCAGTGCCTAGGCCAACACACTCCGCTGCAGCACGATTCGCTAATGCACTTAAGATCGCTGATGCGCTGCTGGTATTTCCGATACCCATTTCACCAAACATGATGATATTGGTGCCATTCGAAATGGTTTTAGATACAAGCTCAGTACCCAGTTCAATCCCACGTTCAACCGTTTCTAAACTCATTGCCGCTTCATTGGCAAAGTTATTGGTTCGCGTACCCAAACGCTGAGAGATCAACATGTCACTGTCTGATTCCACAGGCAACAATATCCCCGTGTCGACTACCGTGATATCGATATTATTCACCGCACAGAAGCAATTGATCGCCGCGCCATCGCTTAAGAAGTTCAACACCATCTGTTGTGTTACCGCGCTTGGAGCAATACTCACGCCTTCGTCAGCAATGCCATGGTCGCCAGCAAAAATAATGATACTTGGCTTATTCAATTCGATGTGTTCAACCGCAGCTTCTTTGCCTTGGCTCTGAATCAAAGCCAGTTGATGTGCGACTTTTTCTAGTAAGCCAAGTGCGCCAAGTGGCTTGGTTTTTTGGTCAATTCGGTGTTGGATGTACTGCGAGTATTGGGTATCTAACATAGTTTTTAAAAACGCTTATTCTGGGTACGTTGATATAGGGCTGCTACTTAGGTATTGCTACTTAGGGCGTGCGACAGAAAACACATTGGAAAGCGTCGCGTATTCACCGCCACCCAATCGAGATAAAGGATCAAGTGCTAGTGCATCAATCTTCAAGCGTTCGCTCTCTTTATCGATCACACCTTCAGAGATATACACCTGTTCAACTTGAGCAAAAATAAGGCTTTGCGGTACCTCACCGACTTCTTTTACTTCGTACAAGGTGCATCCAAAAGCGACCGCGCACTCTTTCAATCTCGGTAAAGAGAAGCCTTCAAATTCAACCAGATCAATGTTATTCGCGGTGACTTCCGAATCACCATGTTCAAGGGTAGCTGCTGTCGCCGTCATGGTTTCGGCAGAACTTGAAGAAGCAATGTGAATCACTAGCTTACCCGTTTCTAGGGCATTACGAGTGGTATCTTTGATTTCGCCGGACGGCTTCTTCCCAACCGATAACATCAGTAACGGCGGATTACTAGAAACAGGCGTGAAATAAGAGAAAGGCGCGAGGTTGTACTCTTGGTCAGAAGATTCCGTCAATGCCCACGCAATCGGGCGAGGAACAACGGTTTGTGTCATCAGGTGATAAATCTGAGTGGGAGCAAGAGTATCAAGCTTGAGGTTCATAGCACGTCCTTGGTCTATGTGAATTACGACTCAGTTTACGTGTTAAGCAAGGCTGTATCTATGGCTATGTGGCAGAAACCGCAGAGAGTGTTCTTAATTTAAACAGATCACACTGGTTTTTTCTCAGATTGACAGTCAAATTGACGAACCCTAAAACACAAATAATACTGATAATAGATTTATCAATAACTTACATTTTGGCATCGTTTATGCCTTATCTAAATTACTTATTAATCTCTCCATTGATAAGTACCCATACAGTGAATGCCCACAACACTGACGCTACACGAAGAAAGACAATCGATTGAAAGACAAAACAGAACAACGATTTAGGAGGTGTAATGATTCCAAATTCAAGTAAAAGAAAACCAAATAAATCAAGTAAGAAAGCTAGCAAAAAGGTAAGGAAAATCCCACTGTCCTTTACCTAGTAAGAAGCAAGAAAAGTAACAAAGCCCGTCGCCCAGCGGGATTTGTTATGTTTAACGCCTAACTTAAGTTTCAAACCGCATTTATCTTTCCCACCGCCATTATGTTTCATATCGTACTTATGCTTCAGACCGTACTTATGCGTCGAGCCAAACTAAATCATCTCTTTTTCCATAAACAGGCGACTCCCCACATACTACTGACCACTCGTTTAACAAACTTTTATTCGCTTAAAATTCAAACACTGTTTATATTAAACAAGCACTTGTGGAGTGAAGAAGGGATTAAAATGAGCATTTCTGGAGACAAAACATCGGTCGTGGTGGCTGGTGCAACCGGGTTAATTGGTCATCATGTGATGAAGTTGCTCATCGATGAACCCGCCGTTGATCATATCTATGCCCTATCTCGCCGAGCGTTAGATTCACAGTTTGATTCCAACAAGCTCCACACACTCATTCACAGCGACCTGCAAGTTACCAGTTGGGATGACACGAATGCGACGCCTAATCTTGGCGTTATCTGCTTAGGTACGACTAAGAAAAAGGCAGGATCAAAAGAAGCGCTTCGCAAAATCGATGTGGAACTGGTTAGCCAAGTCGCACAGTCGATGAAGTTTCTTGGGGTTCAACGCGTAGCGGTCGTTTCTAGCTATGGCGCTTCACCAGATTCCTATTCGCACTACCTTCGCTGTAAAGGACAAATGGAACAAAATTTAAAACGTATTGGCTTCAAGCAGCTTTTCATCGCACGCCCTGGGCCTCTGGTGGGTGAGCGTGATGAACCTAAAGCTGATGAAAAACTCCTGCAAAGTGTCTTTCCTCTGCTGTCTCCATTTATGCTTGGTAAGTTCAAAAACCTACGCCCTATTCAGTCGGAAGACGTAGCCAAAGCAATGTTGTTCCGGTTATTCGAAAATAATTTCCAAAATATCGAAATTTACTCGTCAAGTGACATGCTCAATTTATTGGCAAAATATCGCTAAAAAGCTCACCTATTCATCACAATGTTGAATATCCACCCATCCTATTGAGTGGATATTACTAATCGTTCTAATAAATTACTTTTCCTTATTTTACGTTTTGTTACAGGTCGCTACTGTAGCTAACAGTATTTGCGCCCATATATCTAAGCGCCCTATCGATTTAAAGAGATTCATAAGGAAAACAAATGTCATTTTCAGCTATCGCTGCCTTAGCGGTATTCACTGGTATCCTCTTTTTTCTCTACGGACAGCAGAAAAAAGAAAACACACTTTCTCGGCTCGTTTTACTCGGTTTAGTATTTGGTAGCGCATTTGGTCTTGGTCTACAGCTGTTATTTGGTGAAGGCAATCCGGTCATCAACGAAACACTAGACTGGGTAAATATTGTTGGCCGTGGTTATGTTGGCCTACTGAAAATGGTGATCATGCCATTAGTATTGGTTTCAATGATTGCAGCAGTAGTGAAGCTTGAAAAAGGCGGCTCACTGGGCAAGATTTCTGGTATCACCATTTCTGTACTGTTAGCAACAACCGCGATTTCTGCGATTGTTGGTATTGTTGTAACGCAAGCATTCGGCCTGTCTGCTGAAGGTTTAACAGAAGGCGCTCGCGAAACAGCACGTATCGCAACACTTGAAAGCCGCATCGGTAGCGTTTCAGACCTAACAATTCCACAAATGCTGATCAGCTTTATTCCGACTAACCCATTTGCAGACCTAACGGGGGCTCGCTCTACGTCTATCATCGCGGTTGTTATCTTTGGTGTGCTAACGGGCATCGCTGCTCGTAAAGTGATGGCAGAGAAAGAAGAACTAGAATCTCCAATCCGTACTTTCGTTGAAGCGTCACAATCTATCGTTATGCGCTTAGTTAAGATGATCATGGCACTAACGCCATACGGCATCGCAGCGTTAATGGCGAAGGTAGTTGCAACATCAAGTGCTTCTGACATCCTCAGCCTACTGGGTTTCATCGTTGCATCTTACGTTGCGATTCTACTGATGTTCGTCGTACACGGTGTGTTGGTTTCTTTTGTTGGTGTAAACCCGAAAGAGTACTTCCAAAAGATCTGGCCTGTACTGACGTTCGCTTTCACGTCTCGTAGTTCTGCAGCAACAATTCCACTGAACGTTGAAGCTCAAATCACTAAGCTAAACGTGCCACCAGCGATTGCTAACCTGTCTGCCTCTTTCGGTGCGACGATTGGTCAAAACGGTTGTGCGGGTATCTACCCTGCAATGCTAGCAGTCATGGTTGCGCCTACAGTTGGCATCGACCCAATGGACATCAACTTCATTCTGTCTCTGATTGCTATTATCACAGTGAGCTCATTCGGTATTGCTGGCGTAGGTGGCGGTGCAACGTTCGCGGCGCTTATCGTACTTCCTGCTATGGGCCTTCCTGTAACGATTGCAGCACTGCTTATCTCTATCGAGCCACTTATCGATATGGCACGTACGGCGCTTAACGTATCTGGTGCTATGACAGCCGGTACGATCACAAGCCGCCTATTGGGTAAGAAAGACAAGCAACAAGATCTGGAACAAGCGAACGCTTAATGGGTTCGATTGATTCAATCACTTGGGTCTCTTAAGCAAAAAAACCGATGCACATGCATCGGTTTTTTATTATCTGTTACTTCCAATTACCATTACTTCACAAGCAACAGCACTTAGAGCACAAGTTGAATCACTTTCTCAGCAAGTGCTTCATCGTCCTCTTCACTCAATCCGCTGATACCAATCGCGCCAATCACCTGCCCATTTAATTCAATGGGAACACCGCCTTTAAAGCCAGTGATCTTTGGGTCAGTCCAGTAACTTAAGTCTTTACCAGTTTCTCTCGCCCAAGCACCTAAGTTACCGCTTGGCTGTCTATCTCTTGCAGATGTATAAGCTTTGTTCTGTGCTAACAATCCGGCTTGAACACTCACATTATCCATGCGAATAAACGCCAGTAACTCACCGTGCGTATCACACACGCTCACCGCGATTGCTTGCTGATTGCGCTCAGCAATATCGAGAGCATTAAACACCAATTGTTGCGCGATCTTTTGATTCAACATATTCATTCCTTATGGCAGAGCTTGACCACGTGAGTACACGTATAGGTTGTACCACTCTTCACGCGACAGATTTATCTGAGTCGCTACCGCTGAAGCTTTGATTCGCTCTAGATTTGTGGTGCCAATAACAGGCTGAATACTTGCGGGATGACGAAGCAAAAAGGCCAACACAATCGCTTCACTTTCTACCCCATATTGGTTCGCTAACTGAGCCACGTAGTGTGCCGTCTTTTTCACGTGTTCATGTTCTGAATACAAACCTTGCTCAGCAAATCGGCCTTGTGCCAAACAGCCCCAAGCTTGCAGTTGGATGTTATTCATTTGGCAATGTTCTAGTGTGCCAGCGGCGAAATCTGATTGATGGTGCCCTTGCGAGTTAATCATCACCCCATCGTTCAACCAATCCAGTTTGGCTAAGCTCATCTCAACTTGATTCGCGACAACGGGCTGCCCAAGTGCAGATTGCAGGTACTGAATTTGATGACTGTTCATGTTCGACACACCAAAGAAATCGACCTTACCCTTCGCTTTTAAGTGCTCTAACGCTCTTGCCAGGTCATCGAGTTCCATCAAAGGATCAGGGCGATGTAATAACAGCACATCTAGCTTTTCAGTATTCAATCGGTTGAGAATACTGTCTACCGATTGGCTTACCCAATCAGCCGAGAAATCATAACGACCAACATTCCCCCCACCTTCAAAACGAATCCCACACTTAGATTGAATGAACATCTGCTCTCGCAGTTCAGGCGCTTGTTGTAATGCTTGACCAAAGGCTTGCTCAGCTTTGCTGAAGGTATAGATGTCCGCATGGTCGAATAAATTAATACCCGATTCTAATGCTGTGTCGATTACGTTTCGTGTTTGAGCAACATCCGCACTCGTCACTGGATTATCATTCCAACCACCACCTAACCCCATGCAGCCATAGGCAACTTGCCCAACATTCGGCAGATAGTTTGATAATGGGATACTCTTTTTGTCATTCGTTTTGTTTGTAGATTCAGTGCTGTTCGTCATGTCGATTCTCGCTTAGAAGATTTGCTGACCAGAAATATGCCTCTATCATATTGTTCTTTTTAAAAAACAGAATATGCTAGTTACGAAATGATTGTTTGATATGACGAACAATAGATTGGTAGGAACGCGCGAATGAACGAACACAAAAGAATAGAACGACTGATCCTGTTTGTAGAACTTGCTCAACAACTTAACTTTACCAAGGCAGCCGAAAAGCTCGGTATCTCTAAGAGCTACCTTTCTGAGCAGATCAAACGTTTAGAGAATGATTTACAGTGCCCGCTTTTGGTCAGAACCACGCGCAGTGTTCGTTTAACCCAAGAAGGCGAACGCGCGTTGCAACAAGGCTTAACGATTCGCTCGCAAGTTTTACAGCTTGAACGCAGTGTTTCTGAGCAACACGACATCGTAAAAGGTCTATTGCGCCTCACCGCACCAAAGATGTTTACTGAGGTATATCTATTCGATATCTGCCAACAGTTTAGGCAACAATATCCAGAAATCCGCTTTGAGATAAACAGCAGCTACACCAACTTTAATCTCAATCAAGATGATATCGATATCGCGTTTCGTGCCACCAACACGCCACCTGACAACATGGTGGCGAAACACTTGATTAGCTATCAGCATGATTTAGTCGCAACTCCCAGTTATCTTGACCAATTTGGCCGCCCAACCAATGTGAGTGACTTAAGTGATCATCAATGCTTAGCAACGCTGCACCAAACCGAGTGGCCTTTAAAATCGGCAAATATTGATGTGTCCGGTTGGCTTTCAAGCAATGACAACCACTTGCTCAAACAACAAGCTATGGCAGGCAGTGGCATCATCCGTATTGCAAGTTACTACGTTGCGAAAGAGGTCGAGCTTGGAGAGTTAGAGCAAGTGCTGCCTGATGAATGTCTGCAACAAGGCAACAGTATTTACCTTTTCTATCCGCAAGTTATTTATCCGGCAAAGAAACACCAAGTGTTCGTTAAATTTGTTCAGAATTACTTTGAAAGCTTAAGTCGATAAAATGATGCACAGCTCACTAGGGCTTGTTGGTTTCATCTGGCCAACATATTCGTCGTAGCGAGCTCTACTTCAACCTCTTCGGCTGAATGTGATACCAGTGAAAGTCGACTATATGGCCGATCTACTTTCAAGCCTACTCGTCCTAGTTCTTTTATTTTTTCTTGCTCTTACATTTACATTAATACCTAAACATTCACTCTACGAATCGTTTTTCATTGACTTAAAAATGAAATCATAACGACACACTAATTTGCGTAACTTAGGGTGCAAATAGGCAATCAGATTACAGTGCCTATCAGGAGGATGTATGAAACCAAATCGATCTACGGTACTCACTGGACATGTAAAACACTGCCCATGCTGCTCTACCGAACTGGTCATCAAAGACCACATTCACGTTTGCCCGCGCAATGAAATTGGCGACTGTTACTTCGATGGCTATGACCAACACGAACAGCGCGTTAATACCGATTTTATCGATCATGCAAGTGCCAATGATAGCCTTGTTTACGGCATGTCAGAACACTAAGCTTTATTCAAGATTTGTTGAAGTCATTTCGCGCCAAAAAAAATGCAGCGCCAATCGAGTGATTGTTCGCTGCATTCTTAGATCCTGTAAACTTAGCTAACCATTAAAATGGAGCTAGGTAAAACGGATTACCACATTAGATCATCTGGGATCACGAAGTCTTTGTACGGGTCATCTTCGTCTACTTCGTCTGTGCTACCTGCCTGCGTATCAACGATAGATTCTTCGTCGCGCATAGCAATCTTGTTCGCTACTGCTGTTGGAATAACAACATAGCTCTCGCCTTGACGAGCAATACTTAGAATGCCTTTACTTAGTTGCTTTTGAGTCAGCTCTTCTACGTAAAGATATTTAACTAGCGTACCGTCGGTGAAGTTGTATTTGATCTCACCGTTCTTCTGTTCGATCTTGTTCATCTCAATCAGTTGCTTCACTTGAGCTTTAATTTCTTTGCTCAACTGTTGTTCTTTCAACTGTTGGTTTAGCTCTTTGTCTTTCGCTTGCTGCGCCAGTTTAGTTTCTTCAGCTGCCGCTTTTGCTTCACGAGACTGAACGCGAGACTTTTTAGAGCCTTTCTTCGCCTTCTTTAATTTTTTCTCATTTACCAAGCCAGCTTTAAGCATCTGCTCTTGGAGTGTTAACTTTGCCATGACTTTCCCAGTTCAGGATTAAAAACGGCACTATCATACCTGTTTTTGAGGTTTCTGTTTACTGAACAAGAGTAAATTACAGAACAATCGCAAAATTTATGCTGATAGCTCTAAGCTGTGTCCATATTCCCTTCTTGTTGCTCACAACCTCCACTTTACCGCGACACACAGTTTTCACTTAAGCACGCCAATATTGGCTGTTCCACCGACTCGAAAGCATTAACTGACCCTATTATTCGCGCGCGTACCACTTATCATTCCGATAAGACAATATGTTAATTTTCAATGGTTAATCAATTTTATAAAACCTTGGCATATGTCTCATATTTGAATAAATGCCATAGAGTTATAACTCCAATGTCATAACTCTTGACTACGTTATTCTAGACATCAATCAATAAGGATAACGTAAACGATGAAAACTCAATGGACTTGGTTAGCTGCACTTGTGGCATCCACATCAATCGCTTCGACCTCTGCGATCGCAGACACCGACGTGTATCTCACCAATAACACCAATCAAGTGATGACCATTCAAGCCAACCACACTGGTACCGACCTGCTTCAACTCGGTGATGAGTGGCAACAGCATGTTGAACAGATTGGTCCTTGGGAGACGAAGAAGCTGATCAGTTTCAACCGCTGGACTGGTGTGAAATCTGGGAAGACCTATGAGTTTGACACTGTGGTATCAAACGCTGTGGGCGAAAGTGTCACGCTCAACCAAACCATGAAGGGACATTGGTATAACTCGACACTGCAACATGGTTTGAGTGCCGCAGACGTCAACCTAACATTGCATGACGATCGTAATATTCATCGCAGCACAACCGATGCGTTCGGGGTCAATGCAGAGCTAGCCCTCAAAGCCGATTCTACAGCGCGCTATGATGATATTTATTACACCATCACCCCACCAAAAGTGGATGAGCAACCAGAGCCGGATGCCAATACACTCAAGGTCATGACTTACAACATCTGGGCGCTGCCTGCCATCGCTTCACATATTGGTGACCGCTATGACCTACTCCCTCAATATGTAAAGGGCTATGACGTGTTGGCGCTTCAAGAGGTGTTTGCTAACGGCAGAGATGAGTTCTTGCGTGAGCTTGCGAAAGAGTATCCTTATCAAACTAAAATGCTCGATAAAGATGGGATTAACATATACGACGGTGGTGTGATCATTGTCAGCCGCTATCCTATCGTTAATGAAGCGCAGTATGTTTTCCCTGATTGCACGGGCACAGATTGCTTTGCTGATAAAGGTGTTAACTACGCGGAAGTTATCAAGAATGGTCAGGCTTACCATGTTTTCGGTACCCACACGGCATCATTCGATACGGACACCGCTCGTGATTACCGACAACGTCAATTCAAGCAGATGCGTGCACTGGCGCAGTCTCTGAATATCCCGGCATCAGAAACTGTGGTTTACAGCGGTGACTTCAACGTGAACAAGCTCAAGTTCCCAGACGACTACCAACAGATGTTCGCTAACCTGCAAGCTGACGAACCAACCTACTCAGGTTACACCGCTTCTACCTTTGACCCACGCATCAACAACTTTGCGGGCGAACCTATGTCGGGTGGTGAAAACGTTGAGTATCTCGATTATGTGGTAGTAAGCTCGGAATATGGCGCCAAAGCTCATAACGACAATCGTGTGGATGTCCCAAGATCAACAAGCAGTGAGTTATGGAAGCACTACAACCTTTCAGACCACTTCCCTGTTAGCGCCGTGATCAAGTAACTCGGTGAACCAATAATGCATCGAGTTATATTAATCCTAATGCTCGTCTTAACGGCTAGCATTATTGGCTATTCGTGGTCATCAAAAACGAACGAAACAGCGCTATCTTCTGCTCAACACACAGAACCTAAGCCGCGTGTTTCTACGACAACTAATGACGATAATTTCACACCAACGGCAACCACCAGTTCGGGAAATTCAGCATCGCAGAACAATCTATCCCTAACTGAATCATCGGGCGGAGAAACGCATGTTGAAAACTTAAGCGAACTTGAAGGTAAAGCTCTATTCGATGAACTCGATGGGTTCTGGAAGCTTTGCCAACAACGTGATGACTGCACTGAGCAACTCGCACGATTGAAATCAGAGTTGCCGAGTATATGGTTTGAGTTACTGAGCGACTATCCGCAGCTATCAGTCGACTGGCAATTAGCCCAAAGTACCATCCCACTTGAATCCATAGAGACACTTGAAGAGCGTGTTGCCCTATTCAAACAGTCTGCACAGCAAGTATGGGGAGAGTTGGCCCACCAACTATTCGCAGACCAGTTTGCGCATTTAGATTTTACGCTCGACGCAAACACCCTTAAAGAAAACGAAGCGAGCCAGTTTTTGGCCAATTATCAAGATTTGCTTAGTGAATGGCAAAACAATACGGGCACGTTAAACGCCGAAACACAGCTTCAAAAATATGAACTGGCAGTCTCTTTGATACCCAGCAGCTATAGCCCTGCTGAAGTTGCATCAGTCAAAGCCGACCTCCAAGGTGCCTACTTAGATGAAGCGCAGGCCAGCAACATTGCCGTGCGAGAACAACGAGTCGCACAACAGCAACAAACCGTGATGAGCTATCACAAGCAACTGGATCAGCTCAAAATGACCTTAGACTCTCAGCGAAGCTCGAGTTATGCCACTTGGACTCAACAAGATTGGGACAGTTATTATCAACAGCAAGTCACCGATTTCAGGGAGCAGTTTTTTAGCAAGTAACGCTTTAACTTAAACCGTCACGAAACTGCGCGGGCGTCTTATTGAGCCACCCTTTAAACGCCCTTCTGAAATTTGCGGGGTCGCTATAACCGAGCCTTTCACCGATGTCATCGATACTCATGGTTGTGCCGAGTAACAGCTCTTTGGCCAGTTCCACTCGAACTTCGGTAAGCAATATTTGATAACTGGAATCATGGGTCACTAGCTCTCGCCTGAGTGTACGAGAGCTACAACCAAACTCATCCGCGAGTTGTTCAATATTCGGGAAACTGCCTGCGGTTTGATAAAAGATCGTTTTGATTTGGTTAGTCAGCAGATGCTCAGAGTCCAGCGTTTCCACTATCGACTGGCAAGACGCGAGATAGCGCTTCAGTGTCGCGGCATCATGAGTCAATAAGGTTTGTGATAAAACCGAGGCATCAAAACGCAGTTCACAATGGCTTTGCTCAAAAATCACCGGGCACAGGAAACGGTTGTCATAAAGCTTGGCGTAGTTAGGGCGAGCATAAGGCAAAGCCAAAGTGTGAATATTCAATTCATGACCAGTCAGTTCTTTGAACAAAGAGACGATTGAACTTAAGAAATATTCACTGCAGAAAGGAAGGAGATCACCCACTTCCAAGGTGTTCTCAATCTGAATCACCGCTTGCTCGGAATCTAGAAATAATTTAACCGAGAAAATAGGACCGTTCAGGCGCAGATATTTAAAGCCCGACTTGATGGCCTCCCCGACATTTTGACTGGTCGATAGCGCATAACCCAACACACCAAAGTGACTCAAGCTAGCGTGTTCTCCCAGCCAAAGCCCTAAGCCATCGTGAGGAAAACTCTGATTCGCCAAGCTAAATAACGCAAGTTTATCAGCGTAAGTCAGCTTTCCATTCGGGTCTCGCCAATCCATGTTCGGCAAACCCACATCATTGAGTAGCCTTTCAATATCGATACCTCGTTGCTCTAACGTATTCAACAGCAGCGCGATATCTAATGTACCCAACTGATGCCGATGTCCGGTCGGCTTATACTCCGCGATAATCTCCAATCGTCTCTCCTTATATCGAGCCCATTCCCATAAACATGACTACTCAGCTTCAACAACACTACTGACAAAATCGTGATTGGTAACGCGCTCTTGTCCGAATATGACCTCCCAATTCTACGCTACTCATCGCACAATGGCTTTAGTTGTTAAATTTATGTGAACTATCGCAATGATAAAAACGAATCCTGCTCCACACAGTTTGATTGATTCTAATGGTCAGCCGATCATTGGGCATTTCGATGGCATCCCAAAGCACCTGAACATCGAGAACTTTGACTACCGAAACTCGATGGATGCAAAAGCAAATCTTTGGCAGAAGCACTTCCACTACAAGCAATTTCAATTTGTCAGCATCGTCACCGACACACACATTATCGGAGTCGCTATCGCGGATATTCGCTACTTAGGCTCGGCATTTTGTTATCTGTACGATATTGAAAACAACCATCTGGAAGAGTCATCTTGGTTGAGGCTATTAGGGTTTGATAAGCATGTAACGCCTTCACCATTCGAAGGAAAGACAAGCATTGCAGATCAAAGCATCACCTTTGATATTGAAGACGGACAATGGCGAGTTTGCTTGAATACCAAACTCATCAAGGCCGATATCGCTTTAGAGCCTGAAGCCGACAGCTTGCCCTTGGCGATGTGCAGCCCAACGGGTTATTCAGGTTGGACTTACACCCAAAAGCACAATGCTTTGCGCATCAGCGGTGAAATCCAAATCAAAGGAGAATCACTCGTTCTCGAACAAGCTCGTGCCGGTTATGACTTTTCAGCGGGCTACATGAGACGTGAAACCAGTTGGCGCTGGGCAAGTATCAACACGCAATCCAATGGCACAGATATTGGCCTAAATCTCGCTGCGGGCGTGAATGAGACTGGAGGCTGCGAAAACGTATTGTGGGTCACTGGAACCAGACACTTACTTAACCCGGTACAGTTTACGTTTAGTCGCCAAGACACGAATTTACCTTGGCAGATAACATCACAAGATGGACGTATAAACCTGACCTTTACGCCCTTAAATAACCGCAGCGAAAAGCTCAATTTATGGCTGTTAAAGAGTAACTTTCGTCAGTTCATTGGTCACTTTTCTGGCTCGATTGAAGACAACAATGGAGTGACACATCAACTCGATGGTGTTCTTGGCCTAACAGAAGATCACTTTGCTCGCTGGTAACGTAATTCTGCTGATTGAATCTCAGGCGAGCAAGTCTAAGTAAACTTGATACTAAGAACGCGTATGGCGTCTCAACAAGGATAAAACATGAATATCGACGCATTAATCAATCACCCAGAATGGCTACTGCTGGTATTAGCGCCCTTATTCGTGGTGTGCATGTTGGCTGAGTATTTTATCGGTCAGAAGCAAGGTCGATTGCCAGATAATTCCAGCTATAAACTTTCAGAAGTGATGTGTAACTTCACGCTTGCGGGAATGCATCAACTCTCCGATTTGCTCACCGGGTTATTGGTCGTGCAGTTGTATCTCTTGATGTTTGGTTGGCGTTTAATGGACATTGAAATGGGCGTGCTGAGTTTCATTGTGTTGATGGTGTTGCAAGACTTTTGCTATTACTGGTTCCATAGAGCAAGCCATCGTGTTCGCTGGATGTGGGCAGCGCACGTCGCGCACCACAGTTCAGAACAGATGAACTTCAGTACGGCTTTCCGTCAAAGCTTAATGTACCCATTCGCAGGCATGTGGTTGTTTTGGGTGCCGCTCGTCATCATAGGTTTCGACCCTAAATGGGTCATCTTTGTGGTGCTTCTCAATCTAGGTTTGCAGTTCTTTGTACATACTCAATGGATACGAAGCTTAGGACCACTTGAATACATCTTTAACACCCCATCACACCACCGTGTGCATCACGGCAAAAACCCGCAATACATCGATAAGAACTACGCCGGTGTTTTGATCATTTGGGATAAGTTGTTTGGTACGTTCGAACCGGAAGTTGAAACCGTACGTTACGGCGTCACCAAACCCGTAAACAGTTTTAACCCGATAGTGGTCACCTTTCAAGAATGGAAGGCCATATTCAAAGATTTGAAGAACCGAGAGCTAACCATGAAACAGAAAGTCCAATTGATACTCTCGCCTCCATCAGACTAAACAAAGTGATCGGATCTAGTACACTTTATGAAAATCGATGAGGTTGAATGTGAGGTCGCTTACCCAGAAATCGCCGTCCAAGTCGGCACCTTGCACGTATCGCTTGTCGCCCATTTCTAAAGTCACAATGTATTTGCCCGCGATGAGCCCCTCTACCATGTAAAAGCCATCACTCTCTATCTCGCTCGAATACTCGGTGCCTTTCTGGATATGTTTAAAGTGCAGATAAGCACTGTTTTCTAGGTCACCTTCTACCGTGCCATCGACGCCAAATGACACCACCATTTCGATATGAGCATGAGTTAGCCCGACTTGCTTAGTATTTACATACACAGGGTTTTGGATCGGCGTGAGGTTAAGGTCGAGTGCCCCTTCATCAATATAGATAGGCAGATTATCTCGAGCTGGAACACTTGAGAATTCAAATCGGCCTTTTGCATCACTGACTGCTCGTTGATCCAAGATTTGTAGGCTTACGCCTTGTATCGGTTGTTTGTGGTGATCGTAAACAATGCCCGTCAGCTTAGAATGGTTGTATCGATTCCACTCAACAAACTCACCAATACTTTCGTCAAAGTAAGTTTTAGCACCGAATTCGGTTGTCATCTCGACACCGTATCGATCTTCAGTTCCTTCCAACTTAAAGAGTAAGTAAGGGTTCACACGAGCTTCTAAAGAGGCAGTAAACGAAACCTCCTGCTTTTGATAGCGAGCCGATATGTTGGTCGTTAGCTCTTGAAAAACCTCCAGAGGATCGAGCAGACAGTCTTTACAGGCATTTCTTAGGGATAATTCTGTTCGTTCATGATGACCAGAGCCATCAACAGTTCCAGAAATATTCCACGATGTATCTGAGAAACCGCTTTTGGCCAAACCAATAGTGTGTAGATAGTCTTCTTGATGAGAAGCTTTGGTGTATCGATAGTCACCAGCGTATGAGACAAACAGATTACGAGCCACTTTTGAGTTGAACTTAGGTTCAACGCTCAATTCGTCATCATCATCTCTTATCGTCAAAAAAGCCGTTAGGTTTGCAAGCGACAGGTTGTATTTGAACACATCGTATTCCATTGACTCTAAGTCCAATTCATCGGTTTTATTGAGCTCTATCGATGCCGACTGATCGCCGTTGATCAAGATATCAAACTCCATTGGAAAGCGATTGAACTCCGGCAACCAACCGATATGGCCCGCAAACCAGTGCGCTGGTAAATATCGTCCTTGAAAGCCAATCAGGTCTTTGCCATGTTGCCTCATAAAGGCGCTACCCACGGTGAAGTAATCGGCAAGCCCATACTCAAGCGACACTGCACCCGCTCGGTCTGCACCTTCATTACCGACCACTTGCACTCCCCACTCGTTGCGTGGCAGAAATGCATCTTCGAGACCTGCAACGGTGATCTCTTCTTCCTGCCAGACACCTTTCGACAAGTAGTAGCGAAACTTGATGGTGTCACCGGGGGAAATATTGTCTTCTTCAACAACGAAGCGTCCAAACTCATCAGAGCGATAAGTGGTTTGATAGATGCCATTAACCAAAACATCGATGCTGATGTTAGGTTGAGTGGTTCGTTCGAGTTGAAGGTTGCCGAACTCTGTCTGTCGCTTTTGGTTGGTGTAATAGAGCCCATCTTCGAGGGTTTGATTCACGGTAAAGACGCTGCCATCTAATAACACATGGCCGACTTCCAAAGAGCCTTCCCCGTCATGTGCTTCAACCGCAATGTTGTAATAAACGATGGGGTTATCTTCTCGTGAATCAATCGACAAGCGAGACAAAGAGTGTTCAGTGCTTAATATGGTGTCTGAGATTGCGTAAACATCACCGCCAGTTTCACTGTCGTGATAAACAGAAGCCGCTAACCGAGTCGCCAAACCCACAGCAGCAACAGGTTCGAAAGCTGGCGTGTTTTCAGCTCGCTTGAGATCCTCGGCCTTCTTACGTGATTCATTTTTCATCTTAGAAATGGCCGCTTCCAGTTCAGTCAATGAGCTAAATTCTGGAGAAACAGTGAGCCGGTAATCATCAATATCCCAACGCACTTTAGCCGGGATACAAGCTTGTAAGCTGTACCAATGGACGTAAGTTTCTGAGTCTATGACTTGATATTTGATCGACTGGATATTGTTGTCATCGCGATAGCAGATGGCTTGTTCGGTATCAACAATATACGGCAGAGATTCTCTTCCCACATCTTGTGGTAAGTACAGTTCGCAATATCCGCTTTCATCACACTGACCATTCATTTCGAGCAGATAAAAAGCGGCATTGGATACCGAAATTAAGGGCTCTTCGTAGTCATCCATCATGACACGATAAAAACTATCCCCCACTTTCCCGACTCGAACTTCTACATGGGCTGGATAGAGCTCGCTCGCCTCACTTTCTTCTTCAGATTGCGAATACGCAGCAAAAGGAAACAATGAGGCGAGCAAAAAGAGTCGCCAAAGCATGCAATAGAACACTAGCCTTTAAAGAGTCTGCGACAATGAAACGAGCACTACAGAACACATTCGTACAGAGGCTGTTCGTTCTGAACCAGTGAGATCTTCGACCCTTTTGGGAAAGGCTTAGTTAGTTCAGCATTACGAAGTAGCACCACTTTTTCACTATGCTCGTCGACATTCAATTTCGCAGTAAACTGAAAGTTACCATCGTTGCGAATCTTGATGCTTTGGTTGTCACACGCAAACTTAACATCTTGCACCTGCTCACCTTTCTGAACATAAACGGGTACATAACTGTTGATGTGAAAATTCAGTTGAAAGGCTGAACCATCACTGTTGGTTTTACTTGAAGACAACGCAATGTCTGATAGCTCTGCAGCTTTTGCTATTGGGGAAAACCACAAGTAAGCACGATATTCACCATCAGCCATGTCAGCAGGCAGAGCATTCATACGTAAGCGAACCGTGCGTCTTTGATTGGGTTTAAGTTCACGAATTATTGGTGGTGACACTTTAATCCAACTCGCGATGTCTTCCGATTCAGCAATATTAGCGTCAGTTCTAACCAAGCCACTCGCCTTTACTGGGCGATAAATCGGTTTTATCTCCAAGCGAATCGGTTGATCTGAATTGTTTTCGACGACGATTTTTTCAGTCACCGAAGTGTCGGCATCCAAAACAAAACGAGTCGGAGCGATAAGTAGCTGAGCATAGGCTTGTGTTGTGAAGATTAAGCCGAGAACACATGAGATAAACAACTTCATTTATAATTAACCTCAAAAGGGATTGTACTGGTGTAAAGGCCTGCGGGGTGGTTAGCGCCGATTTTCACTTTGGCACCAATACACAATAATTTGCTTCTTCCATTCCCTTTGATTTTGGCTCGACCTCGCTTGGATAAACCGCAACCAAAATAAAACTTTCTAATACGCAGGCGTTTGGATTTACGAGAATGATTTAGGTATTGCTTGGAAGGGAGAGAAACCACGATTTTTTTACCCGGCTCACCTTCAACGTAAAAGCGCACCACATAAACCTGACTATTGGCTGGATTTGAATCCGCATTCTGACCCGATCCAGAGATATACATGCCTGGAAATTTCACTTCCATATTCTCAGGAATAATTTCTAGCGCATGAAAAGGACTAGAATAAAAAATAAGGCCGATATAAATCGCATATTTGAATAGAACACTCATAGTAAAGACGGCTGCTTTTCAACAGCCGTAATATTATACTGGTTTCATTTAATTATTGGTAAGTGACATCTACTGCAACGTTAGCAGTATATGTACCAGCAACTAATGTCGCACTTGAAGTACGTGCAGTGCCGCCAATATTAAGATCCGCAGTACCACCCGTAAGGGTAATAGCATTATTAAAGTCAAATTCAGCTGCAATCGTATTTACGCCATTCACCAAGTTAGTATCAGAAATACTGACTGTTACTGCATCACCAGACTCTCCAGAAAGAGTAAATGCCGCCGCTCCTGCATCACCTTGAGCGATAACAACGTCCGTTGTGTTGTCTGAAGTGATGATACCGAAGTCAAGATCACTTGTTTTTGTCATTGTAATTGCTTGTTTTACTTCTAGTGTTGCATCAAAAGTGTCACTCACAGCGAAAACGTTCGCTGAAGAGATAGAAAGTGCAGATACAGCAACAACCTTAAAGACTTTGTTCATTTCTTTAATCCTTTATATAAATTCGGCTTTATTATTAGGGTTACCTAATAGTCAATCAGAGTTAACAATTAAGTAACAACAATCCTATTTAGAAAATATATATATTGACACTTATTTATAAAGAAATGAGGCGCAGTGAGAATAAGATCACGCAAATTGATAGAAATAACACTAATAAAAATAATGGTATTGGAGCATTTCATCCAACAATATATAAAACTTGTTTTACATCCTAATCAGTTAATTAATCTATTTATTTAATCAAGCACACCTAATTTTTTAGAATATATTAAAAAATACAATACGAGATAAATTTGAAGTCAGACTAAAAAACGAAATATATAGATCAGCATGTTGCAATAAAGTCTCAAATTTGAAACAAACTAGAGAAACCTTAACCTTGTAATAAAATTGAAATAATAACTGGCCAGGGGTTAATTATTTAACCTCACTATTGATAGTGTATTAAAAATAAGACATATCAAATCATTATTTATTACGGTGATTAAGACTATTAAATAACGTCCAAAAAGAAGAATAATTTGATATTAATGACTGATTCTGTGATTTGCTCTAATGACCTATTCAGTTTCATTTCTCACGAGCGTTGAATGCAGAAAAGCGCGTGACATTGAAAGCTTGATGTAAGGTAAATACAAGCGGTAACACACTCATTGCTAGACTCAGAGCGCTTTGGCTGTCCAGAGCTTACTCGCCTCTCCAAATTGTGTCCGCTTCGAGTACTTTAACCGCAGCACTTTGTTAGTTCATCTTGCCAAGAAATAATCAATCTAAGGCTCCATTCCCCCGATAGCGGTCTGATTGAATAGGAATGCAGCACTTTCCTGCAATTTATTTGTGATCTGGGTTGCACGCGTACCGCATACTATCAGATACTGAACAAAACTAACCTTCAGCCACAGTAAACGTTCTGCGCTTGCTGTTCAGGAATTTCAATGAGTTCAGATAATCAGCCGACCTACTTCTTTTTCGATTACGAAACATGGGGCGTTAGCCCAGCAAAAGACCGTCCGAGTCAGTTTGCGGGTGTTCGTACCGACCAAGATTTCAATGTTATTGGAGAGCCTCTGGTTATCTATTGCCAACCTCCCGCTGATTACCTCCCTGCGCCTGAAGCTGCACTGATCACCCGTATCACACCACAGAAAGCGGCTTCACAAGGTCTCCCTGAGCCAGAGTTTATCGCTAAGATCCATGCTGAGTTAGCCAAACCAAACACAACAAGCCTTGGCTACAACAGTATTCGATTTGATGATGAAGTAACGCGTTACACCTGTTACCGAAACTTCATCGACCCATATGCGTGGAGTTGGCAGAACGGCAACTCACGTTGGGATCTATTAGATGTAATGCGCGCTGTTCACGCACTGCGTCCTGAAGGCATTGTTTGGCCAGAGAACGAAGAAGGTTACCCAAGCTTCAAACTGGAACACCTATCTGTGGCAAACGGCATTGAACACGAAAACGCGCACGATGCGATGGCCGATGTTATTGCGACCATCGAGTTAGCGAAGAAACTGAAAGCTGCGCAACCTAAGATGTTCGATTACCTTTACAACATGCGTCATAAGCGTAAGCTGAATGATCTGGTTGATATCGTAAACATGACACCATTGATGCACGTTTCAGGCATGTTTGGCCGTGACTGCAACTACACCAGCTGGATTGTGCCTATGGCTTGGCACCCAACCAATCAAAATGCCGTTATCGTGGTTGATTTAGCCAAAGATCCAAGCCCACTGTTAGAACTGGACGCTGATGAACTCAGAGAAAGACTCTATACCAAACGCAGTGAACTGAGTGAAGACGAGTTACCCGTACCCATCAAATTGGTTCAACTGAACAAGTGCCCTATTCTTGCTCCAGCCAAAACGCTGACGGCTGAAAATGCCGAAACCATCGGTATCGATCGCCAACAATGCTTGAAGAACTTGGCACTGCTGCGCGAACACCCAGAGATCCGCGAAAAACTGATCGGCCTGTACTCACAAGAACGCGAGTACGAAAAGAGTGATGATGTTGATACACACCTTTACGACGGTTTCTTTTCACCTGCTGATAAAACAGCGATGAACATCATTCGCGAAACTGACCCGAACAACTTGGCAGCTTTGGATATCACCTTCAGCGACGAACGAATTAAACCGTTACTGTTCCGTTACCGTGCGCGTAACTTCCCATGGACGCTCGACGAAGCTGAGCAATTAAAATGGGCGAACCATTGTCGTGAGTTTTATGAATGCCGTTTAGAAGAGTACATGCTCAACCTTGAAAACCTCGCGCACGAACATGAAAGCGACGAGAAGAAAATGGCTATCTTGAAGGCGGTTTATCAATACGTAGAAAAGTTAGCTAGCTAATTCCATTATCAAGAGACGTAACACTTTGAAAGAAAGATTGATCCAACTGGTTTACTGCTTAATCTCCTTCACCTTAATCATAGGTGCACTTACAGCAGGTAACGCGTTACAGCACTTTTTGGATACCTCAATCCCAGGCAGTATTTTTGGCATGTTGATTCTGTTTGCCGCCATGGTGATTGGTATTGTTCCTTCGCACTGGGTACAACCCGGTGCAAGCTTGATTATCCGCCTAATGATCTTACTGTTTGTTCCAATCAGTGTTGGGTTGATGGACCATTTCGACATGCTCATCGCGAACGCATTGCCAATTATGGCGAGCGCCGTTGGTGGCACATTACTGGTGTTGGTGTCCTTATCATGGTTCTTAGACCGCTTACTTTCGAGAGGTAACTGATCATGTGGATTCTACTCACCATCGTGGTATTCCTGTTTGCTCGCTGGGTAAGTCAAAAAGTAAACTCACCGCTTTGTAATCCCCTGCTTATCAGCATTGGTATCATCATTCCGATTCTCACGTTCTTTAGAGTACCGTTTGAGACTTACTATGCTGACAACACCTGGATTACCTACATGCTGCAGCCCGCGGTTGTTGCCCTTGCTTATCCGCTTTACGAACAGCTACCTCAAATCAGAGCAAACTGGCGCATCATCACCTTTGCTTGCACGCTAGGCAGTGTGATGTCGATGACAACAACGGCAGTGATCGCAGTAGCATTTAAAGCGGACTTAACTTTGATTGCGAGCTTGTTAGGCAAATCAGTCACCACGCCAATTGCGATGGAAGTATCAAGCCATTTAGGTGGTGAAGCAGCGATTGCGGCAATACTGGTATTGATTGTTGGTCTATTTGGGGCAATTTTTGCTTACCCAATCTACAACCTCATTGGTATTAAGAGCCCGATCGCCCGTGGTTTAACCATGGGTACCGTGTCTCACGCTTTAGGCACCGCGACTTGTGCGGAAAAGAATCAGGAAGATGCAGCATTCAGTTCTTTGGCTCTTGTGCTTTGTGGCGTCATTACCTCGATCATCGCACCGAGTATATTTTCGCTCGTGGTTTGGTTCTATTCTTAACCTAAACGATCACTACGCGATCCAGCCCAACCAGAATGCTGTTTATTACAGTGTCTGTTTGGGCTTTTTATTCGCATTTATTTAGCAATAGCAGTCAAGTCACGGTCTTTTACGAGCACTAAGTGCGATATCAGCTGTATAAATGGCTCTTGTAATCGATTTCAAGTGTGACCTCACTCTAATTATGCAAGCCAATGTAACAGCAACAATTCAATAGTGATCTTTATCACAGAAAATTCCTGAGCAATGCATAAACTTAAAGCCTAAGGTCAATTAAGGATTCAACATGAACAGTCGTATTACCCTGGCGCTGGAAAGTGCTCCATCATCAATGAAAGCGCTTTTGAGTGACATCGTATTAGCAGACAACTTTGACGCGACATTGTCTCCAGAACAATTTGCTAGCCTACTGCAAGCAAGTGGTTTAGCGGATGACGAGCTACGTATTGCGCTACTTCCTTTTGCCGCAGCCTATTCTTACGCTCCGTTATCTGACTTTTATGTTGGTGCAATCGTGCGTGGTTTATCTGGCACTCTGTATTTTGGTGCAAACCTTGAAATCGCTGGTGCTCAACTTGGTCAAACCGTTCACGCTGAGCAATCTGCAATCAGCCACGCTTGGATGAAAGGCGAACTAGGTATCTCAGATATCACCATAAACTTCAGTCCTTGTGGTCACTGTCGTCAATTCATGAACGAACTGACAACAGCAAAAGAACTTAAAGTTCAGCTGCCACAACGTGATGAAATGTCTCTGCAAGAGTATCTGCCAGACTCGTTCGGCCCTGCTGATTTAGGTGTAACAACTGGCTTAATGACAAAACTTGATCATAAATACACGACCGAAGAAACAACGCCTATTGTTGTAGAAGCGGTAGCAGCACTAAACCGCAGCCATGCTCCTTACACCAAAAACCTAAGTGGTGTTTCACTACAACTGACGTCGGGTGAGGTTTTCACCGGTGCTTACGCTGAAAACGCAGCGTTCAACCCAAGCTTACCTCCTCTACAAGTGGCGTTGATTCAACTTAAACTGGCTGGCTTCGATTTCGAACAAATTGAAAGTGCTGCTTTGGTTGAAATCGCAGAAGGTAGCATCAGTCACCTAGCGGATACGCAATCTACATTAGAAGCGATTAATCCCGACATTCCAGTGACTTACTTAGCAATCTAAGTACATCTGATTAACAAAAATTTAAATAAGCAGCCCTATTTAACAGGGCTGCTTTTTTTATGCCTGTAATTAACGCAACAACTTGCGCAAACGTTTGCTTTTGTCATTGAAATAAGTATGATCACCCCGTTTTCAATCAATCGTTCAAAAGATCGGAAGGAATTTCTATGTTTGGTACTGCTACTCGTGAAAATGCTACTCGTGTACTTCTATTAGGTTCAGGTGAACTCGGCAAAGAAGTTGCCATCGAGTGCCAACGTTTAGGTTTAGAAGTTATTGCTTGTGACCGTTATGCAGACGCACCAGCAATGCAAGTTGCGCACCGTAGCCATGTATTAGACATGTTAGATGGTGATGCGCTACAAGCTATCATTGAGCTAGAAAAACCAGATTATGTGGTTCCTGAAATTGAAGCTATTGCCACTAGCAAGTTAGTTGAACTTGAAGCACAAGGCTTGAATGTCGTTCCAACGGCTAATGCAACCAAGCTAACCATGAACCGTGAAGGAATTCGTCGTTTAGCCGCTGAAGAGTTAAAACTAAGCACTTCGCCTTACCGCTTTGCAGACACTTTTGAAGATTTCGCCGCTGCTGTTGAGTTCGTAGGTATGCCTTGCGTTGTTAAGCCGGTAATGAGTTCTTCAGGCAAAGGCCAAAGCGTTATCAAAACAGAAGAAGACATTCAGAAGTCTTGGGACTACGCACAAGAAGGTGGCCGTACTGGCGCGGGTCGTGTAATCGTTGAAGGCTTCATCGACTTTGATTACGAAATCACGCTTCTAACCGTTCGTGCTGTCGACGGTGTTCACTTCTGTGCACCTATCGGTCACCGTCAAGAAGACGGTGATTACCGTGAATCATGGCAGCCACAGGTCATGTCTGACAACGCACTTAAAGCGGCGCAATACACGGCAGAGCAAGTGGTTAACGCATTAGGCGGTCACGGAATCTTTGGTGTTGAACTGTTCGTTAAAGGCGACCACGTGATCTTCAATGAAGTCTCCCCTCGCCCACATGATACTGGCTTGGTTACTCTGATGTCTCAAGACTCATCGGAATTTGCACTACACGTACGCGCATTTACAGGTATGCCGATCAAATCCATCACGCAATACGGCCCTTGTGCATCAGCGGTTATCCTTGGTCAAGGCACATCAACGAATATCCGCTTTGAAGGCCTTGCAGAAGCGCTAGACGCACCACAAACGCAAGTTCGCTTGTTTGGTAAGCCTGATATCGATGGTCGCCGTCGTTTAGGTGTGGCGCTTACTCGTCGTAACAGCACAGAAACAGCGATTGAAGATGCCATTGAGAGCGCGTCAAAAGTAAAAGTGATTTACTAACCTGCTATTCAATTCTGAACAATCACGAGTTCAAATCTGAACCATAAAAAGACGGGCTATCGAGCCCGTCTTTTTGTTGGTGTTATCTGTTCGCTTAACTAAGCAGACTGAACTTAAGCGTCTGACTCAATCAAATACACTTCTTCACAGAAGCGAGACAAGCCTTTCTTAGCAATCTTCGGATGTTCATCGTTCGCTATATCTTGATTCAACAATGTAATTTTGTATCCTGCAAACAATTGAGCAATCTCTAACTTAGGTACGCTAAACGGAGGCCCCGCCATCTCGCTTTGATCATAATCCAGAGTCACCAGAAGGATCTTACCGCCCGGTTTCAGCAGTTGTTTTAAGCGCTCTACGTACTGCACTCGCATCTCTTCAGGCAATGCGACTAAAGACGCGCGATCATAAATGGTATCGACAGGTTGGATTGGCGCTGAAAAGTAATCGCCCGTGTAGATGTTCAGTTCATCGAATTGGTAGAGCTCGTGCTGACCGCTAATTTGAGTCACAGTCGGGGTATAAAGGTGCTCTGCAAAAAATGCGCGAACCGCAATCTGGCTTAACTCGACACCTTGAACATCTTCATGCTTTGAAGCTAGCCAAATCAGATCTTCACTTTTGCCACAAAGTGGAACAAACACACTCTTCTCGTAGCTAGGCTCAGTCTTTTCCCAAAATTTAATCAGAAGTGGGTTTACATCTTCGAGGTGGAAACCAATTTGGTTGGCTGCCCATTTATTGTGCCAAAATTCAGGATTATTCATCTTTCGTTCATGTTAAACAGTCATAATGCAAGGGTACAGTATAGAGAGGTAAGAGCAACCTTAGCTTGGTTTAAAGTACTAAATTGATTTCGATAAAATCAGAAACTGGCTAAGTTCAAAGTTCTGATAATTGCGGAACTAACGGTTGGGTTATTTGGCTATATCTTCACATTTTAAAGCAATATTAAACGTTAGAATTGGTTTCTGTCTTAGCTAGCCTCATTTAATATGTAGTGAAATTAGTTAAGCTGTTTTTACTCTTGTGCGTTACTGGTTAGCCCTTTTGACTACCCGTTTTTTGTAACCTTGTATTTTGGAGTTTGAATGAGTGTATTTCTCCGTACGGCGGCCCTAATGCTTTTGGTATTGAGCCGAGCGCCTGCATTCGCAGCAGCACCTGTTTCAACAAGTTCAACAGATCAAACGCGCACTCCTGCGCAAAACCAAGTATCTTCAAACGTATTCCGTCATAGTTTGAGCGGCCTTTACGGCATCAAAGCCTTCGACTCACGCCCGACTCAGCCTTACACCGACTTCGATATTTTGTACAGCAAAGCGCATCAAGGCCAAGCTGAACTAGAAACTATCTGTAAAAGTACTGCCCTACTCACCAATTCTGAAGCGCTATTTGCTGGCGTTAAATCTCAAGCTCGCGCAGAAGAAAAAATCGCCCTTGAGCTTGATGGTGATGTGACAAAAATTACCGACTTAGCCCGTGCAACTATCATCGCGAACGATGTAGAGAGCTTGGTTGAAGTTTACGAAGCGCTAAGCCGTGAAGCAGACGTTGTTAAGCTGAAAAATAAGTTTAAATCGCCGGCTGACTCTGGTTACCGTGACCTTAACTTGTTGGTTCGTTTGCCTAAAACCAACATCATTGCAGAGGTTCAACTTCACTTAAAAGCGATTGCTGACGTGAAAAGTGGTCCTGAGCACGAGCTGTACGAAATTATCCAAGGCATTGAGCGTCACGCAATTGCAGAACATCGCCCAATCAACGATATCGAAGCGGCACAAATCAATAGCCTACGACGCCAATCTTTAGAGCTTTACCAACAAGCATGGCAACCGTACATTACAACGCACATTAAAGCGGCTTGACACATAGATAGGCTATTCCAATAAACATCACAAGGGCTGCACTCGCAGCCCTTTTTAGTACTTGTTGAGTAGCCTCTCCACTTCCTATCCCAAATAATCAGATCGTTTAAATTTAGATCTCAGTCTCTTTTCTCCATCGAACATTTCTGTTTCTATAGCGAATAAGCTTCTGACAAGAAAAGGAATTACGTCAATGCAGAATAACAAATCCATGCTTTCCATCGCGCTACTTGCTGCGTTTTCTGTACACGCTAGTGCTGACGAATGCGGAAAGATCACCATTGCAGACATGAACTGGAACTCGGCGAGCCTATTGCTCATGTCGACCAATTCATTTTGAATAACGGCTACGGCTGTGAAGCGGACTTAATCCCCGGTGATAGCGTCCCTACGGGCACGTCAATGATTGAAAAAGGTCAACCTGATGTTGCGCCAGAGCTTTGGACTAATGGCATCAAAGAAGCGTTGGATAAGGGTGTTGCGGATAAGCGTCTACGTTACGCGGGCAAGTCTTTGGTCAACGGCGGGGAAGAAGGTTTCTGGGTACCAAACTACCTTGTTGAACAGTACCCAGAGCTTACAACCATTGAAGGTGTGATTAAAAACGCAAAGCTGTTTGAACACCCAGAAGATGATGAGAAGTTTGCGTTTTATAGCTGCCCTGCGGGTTGGACTTGTCAGATTACCTCCGGTCACCTGTTCGATGCGCTTAAGTTAGAAGATCACAATTTTGAAATGGTTGATCCCGGCTCAGGCGCCGCTTTAGCAGGTACGATAGCGAAAGCTTACGAACGCAAAAAAGCATGGTTTGGATATTACTGGTCGCCTACGCCTGTGCTAGGTAAGTATGAAATGGTGAAGGTTGATTTCGGAAGTGGTACTGACATTGAGGAATTCCGTAACTGTACGACACAACCTGATTGTGAACCTCCTAAAGTGACCATGTATCCACCAGCACCGGTTCACACAATCACCACAGAAGCCTTTGCTAATAACGAACCTCTTGCCTACCAATACTTTGAAAAGCGTGGTTTTACCAATAAACAAATGAGTGAGTTGCTGGCCTGGATGGAAGACAACCAAGCCGACGCCGAAGAAGCCATGTATTACTTTCTAGAAAGCTCACCACAGGTATGGAAGCCTTGGGTGTCTGAAGACATCGCAAGTAAGGTTCAACAAGCCCTTTAGAGTGAAGATTCAAAGTCAGAGGCCTAGCCTCTGTTTTCGCATCTAAAGCAAGTTCTTACCGGACAGTAAATAGATGGAGTTTGAGAAAGGTTACTAAAAATTAAAGAAATGCGTTTAGCTTAAACTCTATGCAGATACAAAAAGACCACGCTAGGCGTGGTCTATTGCTTGGCTACTTCTCGATTTTAATATTTTCGACACGGGCCTTTAGTTTTTGTCCCGGTCTAAAAGTAACAACACGTCGAGCAGAAATTGGAATGTCTTCACCAGTTTTCGGGTTACGACCAGGTCGCTCGTTTTTCTCGCGAAGATCAAAATTACCAAAACCAGACAGTTTTACCTGTTCGCCATTTTCGAGCGCTTTACGAACTTCTTCGAAAAACACTTCCACCGTTTCCTTGGCATCCCGCTTGCTGTATCCGAGTGTCTCAAACAGGTTCTCAGCCAAATCGGCCTTCGTGAGTGCCATAAAACTTTCCTCAAAGCTATGTTAAACATTGCTACCATCGCCAGTAGCGCCAAAGCATTTACCCTATTCAATCAATGAGATAAGGTCATTTACAAGGAAAGTGTATGCCAAGCTTCTGATTTTCGCCAACTTTTTTATCTTAACTATTTAATTATTCTTTCAAATCAGAAAGATAACTCGCTTCAAATTTCACATATATAGCTAAAAACCATCTACTCAACAGTAGCGAAATGGAGTTATATCCCATACAAACAACCATTAATAGAATTTAAAACTTTAGCGAACTAAATAATAATTTTTGAGACTTTTCTCCGATACCCAATAAAATCAGCCACTTGATTTGATATGGGACTCAACAAAGGTTACTAAATAAGCGTTATTAAATATAAGATTTGTATCATTTCAGAATTTAATTCGAATTCACTTATAAAAGCCTATGTTCTTTTGAGGTTTTCGGTTACAACTTAACAGAGGATGGCTTGACGGAATCAGAACTCGATGAGTGTATCGAAATCAGAATAGAAATGATCGGTCTAGAAATAGAATATGATCTTGAGAGCCAGTTACTTGCGTGTATGGTTAGTTGATTGCTTAGTAAGTTGGTTATTTAAATAACTTCACTTCTTCGACATAGAATAAGACCTCACAAGTGCGAGGTCTTATTTGTCATTCAAAGCTGCTCATGCAATATCAGCTTTCTTCAATCATTTTTGTTCAGCAAGTGTTTGTGTCGCTTTGGTATTCGTTACATTCGCAGGTTTCACAATCAAACCAATCCCGACAAGAAACAGTATTGATGCAACAACCTGAGCCACAGACAGCACCTCATCATACATAAAGTAACCGCTAATCAATGCGAAGATAGGCACTAACAAGGTTAACGGCGCGGTCGTACTTAACGGGTATTGGATTAGCAGCTTATTCCATACCCAATAACCAAATAGCGTGGTTGGGTAAGCTTGAAACAGCACCGCAATCGTCGTGTTCCAATCCCATTGTTCGATGCCCTGCCAGATTATTTGGTCACCGTGTAACATCACGGCAAATGGCACTGGAGCAAACAGCATCCCCCAGACATTGAACGCAAAAGCTTGAGTGGTTTTCGATGCCTTAACAATCACGCCCATCAAGGTCCAACTGCACGCCGCAATCATAATCAAGATCACGCCATTAACGGTGACATTACCCGTAGCTGCAGATACCAATACCGCCAATGCACACATAGCTCGCATCGCACCCAATAATTTACGAATAGAAGCACTCTCCTTGAACAACCACACGCCTACCGCCATGCCGATTAATACGTTGGTTGAAAGCAAGACCGATGAAAGCCCAGACGATAAACCAGCAGTGATCGACCATGAAGCCATACCCCAGATACCCACACCGAACACAAAGCCATAACTGACTAAGTAGCGCCAAGCAACAGGCGATCAGCATGTCGACCGTGGTGAGCTGCTACCAAAAACTGGAATCACAAGGTTGGATTCATTCTCGACCGCAAGCGGGATATTTTGTTTCTCCTCATAAACCTGCTCACTCAACCCCAGAGTGGGCACAGTTTGAGAGTAAGGTGTCCAGCGTTAGGCAAACCTCATCGACTCACAACTCAATCAATGGGCCTTTAGGGGTTTCGAGCACCACTAATGATGAGCAGTCGATCGTTGAACTGGAACGAAGTTTTCGTCGCGCTATTAGGCGTATGAGCAACAGGCTTAACCATTACCCAGATACACAAGGTGAGCCGATTTTACGACAGGCATTATCCACTCATTTTGCCAAGCTCGATGTGCACTTTTCACCTGAAGAGATGGTGATTACGGCTGGCTGTATGTCTGCGATTAAGGCCGCACTTGAATCTTGCACTAAAGAAGGCGACACCATCGCTATTAGCTCGCCATGTTTCAACGGTATTCTGGAATTGCTCGGACAAATGTCGCGAAAAATCATCGAGATCCCGTCTCTAGATGATGGTGTCGACTTGCAACAACTGGAATCGCATTTGAAAAATAAACAAGTCGATGCCGCGATCTTTTGTACCTCTCATATGAACCCTCAAGGGATCAACATGTCAGCCACTCAAAAGCAGAAACTGGCTGAATTAGCGAATCACTATCGAGTGCCGATCATTGAAGATGATGTGTATCTGGAACTGTCCTACTCCTCACACACGCCGCTCCCCGCGAAATACTACGACAAAGGCGGTTTTGTCTTATGGTGTGGATCAGTATCGAAAAGTTTGTCACCGAGTTACCGTTTGGGATGGTGCTTGCCGGGCAGGTTTATCAACGAATACAAGGCTCAGTTCTCAGCTGCGAGCTACGGCGTTGCCCTGCCCACTCAGCTTGCGGCTGCTGACTTTATTGGATCTGGCCAATACGCTAAGCACGTGAGGAGAAGATGCACTCAGATCTTGTCTTTGCGCCAACAATACCTAAGTTATTTGGCTCAGCACCTTCCTCAAGATGTGAAGATAAGTAATCCACAAGGTGGCATGGTGCTTTGGCTGCAAATCCCAAGCTTGAACCAGTCAGCCTTTGCTCAGGGCATTACCGAGAAGAACATTGATATTAGGCTTGGACACCTGTTCAGCACTCTCGACCTTTACAGCAATTGCTTACGCATCAATATTGGGTATTCGTTAGAGGGTGGAGCCAAGCAGCAATTGGATGCCTTAATCGAGCTTATCCATATTCACAGCTAACAGCACGTAGCAAGTAGCAAGTAGCCTTTCAAAATCCGCTTTTTTAAATGCCTTCGAATGCCGAATTCTAATAGCCTTTTGTCATAAAAAAGAAGGCTATTATTCCTATCTTAATTCGGGTAAAGCCCCGAACCGTAAGGAAACCCACTCGCCTCAAAACCCTTAAATGCTGAGTTTGCAAGCACCCACAAAATTATGCAACTTGGCTAATGACACATCACTTTTTATCGTCAATATACAGCCGTCAGCGCTGGCGTTTTCCTGTATTTGAAGAGAACTATTATGAGTGATAAAACAAAAAACAAACCACTACCTTCCTTTATCGAAGAACGCTTGAACTTCTATATTCAAGACCTGATTACCCAGAACCAAAGCCAGAAGCATTTAGTATTGGGTAAACGCCCCCAGCGTAATTCCGTTGTGATGCAGAGCAATGATTACTTAGCGCTGTCACACAACAAACAGATCCAACAAGCCCATCAAGCGGCGATCTGTGAGCACGATGACAACGTGGTGATGTCTGCCATTTTCTTACAAGATGATCAGTCTAAACCTGCGTTCGAAACTAAGCTTGCGAACTATGTTGGAATGGAGAGCTGTTTGCTTTCTCAATCGGGCTGGGCGGCCAATATTGGGCTATTGCAAACCATCTGCCCACCGGGCACACCTGTGTACATTGACTTCTTTGCACACATGTCGTTATGGGAAGGCATTCGCGCTGCAGGCGCCCTCGCCCACCCGTTTATGCATAACAATATGAATCACCTGCGCAAACAGCTAGAGCGCCACGGCTCAGGCGTTATTGTGGTCGATTCAATTTACAGCACCATTGGGACAATCGCCCCACTACGCGACATCTACGAAATGGCGCAAGAGTTTGATTGTGCGGTCGTCGTTGATGAATCCCATTCACTGGGTACACATGGAGAGAATGGTGCAGGCTTAGTGCAAGCATTGGGGCTCACCAACCAAGTCGACTTCATCACCGTTAGCTTGGCAAAAACCTTTGCTTATCGCGCTGGGGCAATCCTTGGCCCTAAACAACTGTCTAAAACCTTGCCGTTTGTGGCGTACCCTGCGATTTTTAGCTCAACAGTGTTACCACAAGAAGTGGTTCGTTTAGAGAAAACGTTGGAGGTGATCAAAGGTGCGGAAGACAAACGAGAAGCCTTATTCAATCGGGCTAAGTCGCTGACTACGGGGCTAAAGCGAATTGGCTTTAATATCCGCAGTGAGTCTCAAATTGTAGCGCTAGAGTGCGGCAATGAAAGAAACACGGAGCGTGTGCGAGACTTCTTAGAAGAACGTGATGTGTTCGGTGCGGTATTCTGCCGCCCTGCGACTGGCAAGAACAAAAACATCATCCGTTTTTCAGTGAATGCCGATATGACGCCAAGAGACATTGACCATGTGCTCACGGTTTGTCACGAAGCGTACCATCACCCTGAGTTAGAGTTCGTGTAACCTTTTTCGAACCATATTTATAACCAACACCAACGGCAGGACTGAATGGACGCTATCATGTCGCGATACAAAAAGAGCCCAGCAATTCGCTGAGCTCTTTCTTGAGTCTATGTCTACCCAATGGCCGTGAACTTCAGACTATTACACCCGCTAAATCCAGTGAGCAATTTTATCAAACAGTCGGTTTTTATCGGCAGGTTTAACAATAAAGTCCGACATGCCTGATGATTCCATCTTTTCCAAGGTAACGGGAGAACTGTCACCCGTGTGAGCAATAATCGGCACCGAAGAGTATTCTTTGTCGGCACTGCGAATTCGGCGAGAAGCTTCAACACCGTCCATGATTGGCATTTCAATATCCATTAGGATCAAGTCGATTTCGTCGGTATCAAGCGCATCTAAGGCTTGTTGTCCATCTTCTTTCTGCACGACATCAAAACCCTGCTTTTCCAATAACATCGCGGTAAATCGGCGCAGAGATTCGTTATCATCGACCACCATGATCGTACGTCTAGTGGTGGCCTCTAGCGGTTTTACAGAAACTGATGGCATCACATAGTTGGAGTCGAAAAGTAAGCGTTCGATGGTCGCCTTGGTATTCAGTAGCCAAACTTGTGTCTCCACCCAAATAGGCTCGAAAGAAATGTTACGTACACGCTTGATAGGATGACGCTCATACAAGTAAATGATTCGCGCCTCAGTGAACGAAAGTAACGATTCAATCTTATCGAGGCAACTTGCTCTTAAATCCAAGCTCTCCATGTCAACGAATATCAAGTCGAATTCGAACTGGTATTCCTTATTTTTAAGCGCTGATGCTACATCCAACACCGTGAGCTCAAACCCCATAAAACGGGCTACCTCAGTCATTTTATTGGTGAGAACTTTCTGGTCACTCACCATTAGCACAGTCTTAAGTTTAGTCAGTTCATTCTTGATTTCTTTCACCGAATGGGAAGACAAAGACGGAAAAGTCATCGTGAACTGTGTCCATTGATCCACTTCAGACTGACATTTAATTTCACCACCAAACGAGCGCATTACCTTCTGACAAAATGGCAAACCTAAGCCGTAATTACCCGATTGGCCAGTAGTATAAAAGTCCTGAAAAATGCGTCGAATCACATCATTTGAGATGCCTGATCCGTTATCGGTAACCATTATTTGATTGGCCACTTCATCACTACACATGGTGACATGAATATGAAAATCTTCAGGGCTGCGATGGTGGAATGCGTTCTTGAACAAGTTATACATCACGTACTTCAACAAAGTGTCGCTACCCAAGAAATCAAAGTTACTCTGTACGTCTAAAGAGATTGCTGATTTATCAGCAGAGCGCTTGTAATTGAAACTGTCTATCGCATCCTCAACCACCGCTTGCGCTGAATGCTTCTTAAACGTAGATCGAGAGACTCGGTTTTCATCAATTGAAGTCAGTAACAGATCTATCGTTTCGTTACCGGAATGAATGATCTCCATCGCTTCATCGCCCACTTCACGCAACTGAATCACTTCTTCATTGCTTAACGCATATTGCCCTTTTTGATCGCCACTTTTAGGGTTCGGCAATATGGACTGCATGACATCAATAGAGGTAAGTAATCCGCTTAGAGGGTTTCGCATCTCATGGGCAATACCCGCACCAAAAGACTTCGCCAATGACACCTTGTTTTCATGTTCCACCTGATTGCGGAAGTAGAACAAGTTGCCGAATAAGTAGATAAACAAAAAGATTGGCACATGCGTCCAATCCATTGTGAGTTCGAGGTAGAAGCCTTGTGCAATCCAAGCGCACAAGGTGGCAATCCCAATACCGGCAAAGGTTTGTGCAAACATCACTCTCGTCACGTGCACCAATAAAATATGGAGGAAAATAGCCGACATGAATGACATAACCCAAACGTTGGACCAATTATTCATTAGCAGCATGTAGAAGAAGAAACCTGGCAAACAGATAGTTACGGCAACTTGATAATAAGCCGGAAGGTATTTTCGCCATTCAAATGGGACGCGATTGCGAAATATAATGCCAAAGAACAATACCGAGCAAAACAGGCGAAGCGCTAAGTTTTCGTAGGGTTGCGGGAACAAAAACTCCCACACAATGTAGTAAATTGGAAAGCCGACAAAGCCCATCCAACCCACGAGGGTTAAATTCGGTTCTGCGTACTGGTAAACTTTACGAATCGCGTTCATACGAAATACTTTGCTCTCTAAGCCCTGACGTTTATTAATTCTATGATTTGGTTTTTATACTTATATTTTGGCGCCGATTATATTACACATCACGTCCGAGCAGTGAGGTTTCAATCAAATATGTACCAACGCATTTGTTTTTATTATTAAGCGTAGATGAATGATGCACCCTGCTGACGCTTAAATTTAAGTACGAGTGCTTGGTTCAGGGATGGGCATGCGCGGTGTTCTTTTGATAACTGTGTTCAGCTTACCGCTATGTCACTGTTACTCGATGCATTTTTCTTGGAGTATCCCCGTAATCTATCACTGCGTAATGTTGCGTTACCCTGTTATCCCAGATCGCCATTGAGCCGTTGTCCCATTTGAAACGAACTTGAAACTCAGGGCGTCTCGCAATTTCAAACAGTTGGCTGAGTAAAACATCACTCTCTTTGCGGTCGAGTTCGTTGATATAACGAGTAAACTGTTCATTGATACAGAGCGTTTCTTTATCCGTTTCAGGATGAACTTGAACAACAGAGTGAACCACTGGCGGATTCTCCTGTGCTGTTTTAATCAAGGATTTGTGCCAATCGAGATCAATGTCTTCTGATTCTATACCTTCAAAGGCCACAAGCGAATGAGTCGCCGACAACCCTCTCAACTTAGCTTTCATATCTTCATGTAGAGATTCAAAAACCGCAGTCATAGAACACCAGATAGTGTCACCACCAATGCTTGGAATGTGTTGAGCATGCAACAGGGAAGCTTTCGACGGCAAGCTGCGCCACGTTAAGTCGGTATGCCAATAACTTTCCTTTGGCGCATTGCCACGGGTTGTTTCAATCACACTCACCTGTGGCGCACTTTCCACGCGAGGGAAGAAAGGATGTGCAGGTTCTAACGTTCCAAAGCGCTGTGCAATCATCAAGTGTTGTTCTGGAGACAAAGTCTGCCCGTCGAGAAAGATCACTTGATGGGCAATAAGTGCCTGATACACCTTATCGAGTTCATCAGCACTGCATGTAGAAAGCTCTAGTTCGTGAATACGAGCGCCGATGTGAGGAGTAATGGGTTCTATTTTCAACATACTTTCGCTTATTGGTGATATTGAGTTGCAGGGCGGATCTGGCTACTAGGCTAATCTGACTACTAACAGTAAACCGGGTAAATGCTGATTTTCTTTCTCACTTGAAATAGAAAGTCGTCTCTCCGAAACAAAAAAAGAGCTCCTAAGCTGGAGCTCTTTTCGTTTTTTGATACTTCCTGTATCCATAGACAAGTCCAATCTGTAGTACTTTCACTGAAAGCCAGATCATCGATATCTCCAGTTGTGTATCACCAATAAATCTAGCATACAATCTTCAGACTGTTCTGGGACACAACCGAGATAATCAACTCTAGTGCCAAGCCATCTCACCGCTTAGCACTTTCGCGCCAAGTTCTAAATCGCCTTCCGTAGCCTCAAATTTCGGGTAGGCTTTCTTCATGTAATCACTGATCTCGACCGATGTTGGATTACTTTTGCTCGCCAACGCTTTTTCAATATCAGCCACATAATCCTTCGTGAAGTGAACTGCATTTATTCCTGTTGGCATTTCACCTAAATAGTGACCCGGAATTACAACCTCTGGCTCTAGTGCTTTCATACGCTCCAACGATTGTGACCACTGGCTACGAATCTCTTTCGATGCAGTATCTGCCATCCATACATGCACACCGCTATACACCGACACGCCACCAAACACCGTTTTTTCAGACGGAACCCATAGGTAAGCTTGGTGTGTATTTATCTCTTTCACTTCGATGGTTTCACCTTCGATGCTTAATGTTGTGTCGTTCATCACCATTGGAACAATCACCTTAGAGGGCGCGTTGCCTTCTAATATAGGCCCCCAGTATTCAAGCTTTGCATCTTTGGTGCGTTTGATATGCGCGACAACGGCTTCACTGGCAACGACTTTAACGTTAGGAAAGGCCGAAACTATCGGTTCCAAACCAAAGTAGTAATCTGGGTCGCCGCTACTGATGTAAATCATCGATAATTTTTTGCCAGTCGCTTTGATTTGCTCCACCAAATTTTGTCCATCAGCCACACTAAATTGCGCATCAAACAGAATCACTTCTTTCTCACCCGAAACCAATACCGAGCTTGCCGGGAATATCGCGTTCTCGCCGGGGTTATAGTGAGTAATGTTCAGTTCTGTCGCTAGCGCAACACTTGATGCCAGCACGGTTCCTAGGCTTATGGTTCCTAAAAGCATGCTTTTTGATAACAGGGTTTTCGATAACGTATTCATGGCTTTATTCCGATATTTGGAGTTGAACACCTGCCAACTCGCTGAATGTCCAAATATCTTATTTGATTGTTTTTAGATGAAATAGACATCAAATTAACTTTAACTGTTGCAGTTTTCGGACATATACTGAGGTCGGTTTAATTCTCTAGGCAATAAAACAATGGATAAACTCGAGGCAATGAATGTCTTTGTCACCATAGTGGAACGTGGCAGTTTAAGCGCTGCGGCAGAGCACCTTGATCTCTCACGAACCAAGGTCACTCGTTATTTGGGTGAGTTAGAAGCATGGATGGACACACGCTTGCTTCACAGAACAACACGAAGCTTGAGTTTAACCAGCGCAGGTAAAGAAACACTTGAGGTCGCCAGAGAACTTTTGGCACTGGAAACATCCCTAGCTGGGATCAGAAACCAAAACCGAGAGCATTTAAAAGGTCAGCTGCGTATTACTGCGAGCTACTCGATTGTCGATAGCTTCTTGATGGAATCAATTAGTCGCTTCATCGCCAAATGGCCAGAGGTTTCTATCGACATTATCTCGACTGATCAGACCGTCAACCTGGTTGAGTCACGCATCGATTTGGCCATTCGCATAACCAACGAACTGACGCCCAATATTGTCGCGAAGCAGATCGGTGAATGCCGCTCCGTGATTTACGCATCGCCTCAATATCTAAAAGAGAAAGGCACACCCACAGAAGCCCAAGATCTAGCGCACCACAACTGTTTATCGTTCAGTTACTTTGGCAAAACCGCTTGGACGTTCAATGGCCCCAATGGGCTCGAATCGGTTCCGATTAAAGGGAATATCAGTGCAAACACCTCAGAGGTTCTGCTTTCTGCCACACTCAAAGGCAACGGTATCTGTTTACTGCCCTTCCCTTCAGTGGAAACCTTGATGCGTGATGGTCTATTAGTGCCACTGCTTTCTGAATGGCAACCTAAAACGCTCGGTGTTCATGCTATTTATGGAACGCGTAAACAAGTCACACCGCTGTTAAGAGCCTTTATCGACCATTTATCTGACGAGATGGAACAATCGACAAGTTGGTAGAAGTACGATGCCATCACTAAGGAGGAAAACTTGCCATTAGTAAAACTGATGCAGAATTAAAATCATTAATTTTACTTAACTGTCAGTTGCTTCTATCGTGACTGCATACATCATCAATTAGCTTATTAACGCAGGGAAACTGACTATGACTGCCATTACCGATTTAGACATTTTGTTAAAGTCCATGTCACCAGAACTCATTGAAGGCAACTATGTTTTTTGTACTGTAGGCGGGGGATTGGCAGACTATGTTCAGCTCAATCCAATCTCGACTTTTCGTGAGAAAGAAGGTTTAACACTGGTTCTGAAAGAAGAAGTTGCGACCAAAGCTCAGCTAGACTTCGATGGTGTGTTTAGCCTGATTACATTGTCGGTACATTCCAGTCTTGAAGCGGTTGGATTAACAGCAGCCTTTGCCACCAAGCTTGGTTCTTACGGCATTAGCGCCAACGTGATTGCTGGCTTTTATCACGACCATATCTTCGTTCAGAAAGACAAAGCTGAAGCCGCAATGAGTGCGCTTAGAGAATTTTCAGAAGCGGATTAGTAAAGAATTCGATTGTTCACAGACACAAAAAAAGCGACGTAATCTACGTCGCTTTGGCTTATTGCTTAACGTGCACTCACTGATCAGGCATCAGTGAGCGAACCAGTTAAGCAAGCTTAAAAGTCGCCACTTTGTCACTTAAGCCAGCGGCTTGGCTCTTAAGTTCGTTCGACTCAGTTAAGCTGTCCTGTGCGCCCACAACTAAGTGGTCGGTAACATCTTTAATGGTCGTCACGTTCTGGGTAATTTCACCCGTCACATGTGTTTGCTCTTCAGCAGCCGTCGCGATTTGAGTCGCCATATCGCTGATCAAAGCAACTGCAGTATTGATCTCTTCAAGCGCATGCGAAGCTCGATCGGCATCTTCTACTGAATGTATTGCCAACTTAGAACTGCTCTCCATCAGCTCAACCGCTTGCGCCGTTGTACGCTGCAGGATATCAATTGTTGATTTGATCTCTTCCGTTGAAGAGTGGGTACGCTGTGAAAGCACACGTACTTCATCCGCTACCACAGCAAATCCACGACCTTGTTCACCAGCACGAGCCGCTTCAATCGCTGCATTCAAAGCAAGTAAGTTGGTTTGTTCTGCAATGCCTTGAATCGTTGCGAGTACAGTCGAGATCTCTTGAGCATGCTTGTTAAGTTCGCTAATCACACTACCCGCTTCATTAACTTCATTGGCTAGGTTATTGATTGAACCTTTGGTATCCACAACCAGAGCGTGACCACTGTTAGTGCTTGTCGCTGAATCTTGCGCCGCTTTTGCTGTTTGCTCGGCATGCGATGCTATCTCTTGCGTGGCGCTCGCCATTTCAGTTACGGCCGTCGCGACCATAGTGATTTCTTGCTGCTGATGATTAAGCTCATCCACCGAACGGTTCGCACGCTGAGCACTTTGCTCTGACTGGCTGTTTAGCTGTTCTGACTGCCCACGGATATGGCCAATCAACTGCTGTAAGCTTCCAACAAAGGTATTGAAGTTATGAGCCAACTCGCCCACTTCATCTTGGTTTTCAACATGAATGCGTTGAGTTAAATCACCACTACCATTCGCGATTTGCGCCAGTGCTTGAGAAACGTGGTTCAACGGGCGGAATAGAATCGTACACAACAGGTTAAACAGTATGGTACATACGATCACCACAAGTAGCGTCACCAACACTTGACCAATCACTGCATCAAATAGTGGCGCAACCAGAGAGTCATGGTTAACAACGCTCACAGTAATCAGGCTCGTTCCATCAATCGCACGTGCGTACAGAACATAGTCGCTGCCATTCAACTCGATAGAAGTGTCTTTACCGCTAGTCAGCGCCTTTTGTACGTCCGCAAAATCTAACCCAAGTGAGCTGATATTTTTGTTCAGTAACTTGGTGTCAGGGTGCGTATAAACCGTGCCTTTATTGGTCGCGATGAACATGTAACCTTCACCCGGAAGAATCACTTGCTCTAGGCTATTAAGAATGTCGGTAATTTCAACATCCGCGCCTAACACAACCTGTTGACCATGCAGTTGCATTGCTGTTCCTAATGAAACAACGTTCGCCCCAGTTGCTGCAGCAACCGTTGGGTTATCCATGAACACCTTGCTTGGGTTCGCAACCGCATTGGTGTACCAACCCCATACGCGTGGATCATCATTGCCCGGTGGCAACACAACACCGTTCGCGTTCTTTTGCGAACCATCAGGAAATGCCAAGAAGACATTATCAAAAGAGGCTGAGTCACGAACCTGTTTTAGATGAGTCACCAAGCTTTCTTGTTTGGACTCTTTCGAAAGAGAAGTAAGCGCACGCTCTTTGGATAAGATCCAATCCGATACATATTGATTGTAAGAAGCCGATGCGCCTTCTAAACGCTGTTCAACTTCAATATCCAACCTTTGCAGTGAAGCACGAAAAGACAATGCCTCGACCAAAATCCCCCCCAGGATAATGGCCATACTGGCTGAAATCGCCAGTTTATTTTTAAGCGAGAGTTTCTTGAACATAGGAAACCTATAATGTGGAAGTAAAAAACCGTGGCGAACAAATTGGTTGCCAAAGAGGTTTGCAAGCGGGATATATTTTACGCTTTAAAATAAATTAAGAAACCGATGAGGAACTGAAATATTGATATATGTGAGTAAGTGCACGCATCGTAACCCATTGATTTAGAGAATGGTAAACTCTAAATTTTGAATTAATGTGCTAAACATGGTCAGCTGATGAGTGTCTCTGTTTGAGAATAATAACGGCACAGATCGCGCCATGCCGTTAGCTCATTAGGAAGGTATTTAAATGAGTTGAACGTCTGAATAGAAACAGGTTGCGAACTAAATAGTCAAAAGTTGATCAACCAAAGTCCAACGTTAACAGCAATCGTGTTTCGTCAGATGAAGTGACTGGTGAACGGTGAACAAGGCCTCTATTCTCATTGCCACTCCAACGCTCCCCTTTTAATAACGCAACATCACCACTGGCCATTTTCTGGATGTCAGATTCGTCGTTGTACAGACCTGAAACAGAATCAGGCTTTCCGTTAGCCCCTAGCCCTAGCTTAGAACGGTCGACTAAGTCGTTTGGCAACCATTGAGTCGCAACACCATGATAAGTTGTCACCAAGCGGCAAGGCACTTGATCAAAATGGAAACGTGGGCACATCGCTTTATTCAGAACGGCTAAACGTAACCCGACTTCTTCAAGCTCAAACAAACAACAGAACATATCCACCAGCTCTGCCATGTTTTCTAACAGCGCTTTAGAGGCGGTGCCATCGGTGGCAAATTCCAACTTATCGAAAGCATTTTCAGGTGACACGCTAACAGACTTACTAAAGTTTGGATTCAAGGCGATAAATTCACTAATTGCCGTCGTTAAGCCTTCATCAAACTGTCGCTGCCATACCGCTATATTAATATCACTTTGGTAGATATCCGCTAATACCGTTGGCTGCTCAGAAGCACTCGAGCTTGGCTTGTGATTTGCCTTATCCTGAATACTCACAGCTGAACTAATGTTGAGTGGCTGGCTGCTATTGGTAGCCAAAGGCTTGGTTAACACGGCATTCATTACGTCGTCTCCTTGATACATGCCCATCGCTTCCCTTTTACCAACAGAATAATTATTCTTGGCAAGAGTGATTTTAGTTGTGTTATAACATAACTAAAAATAAACAAGTCACTTCGTCGATCATGATTCCAGTAATACAGCGACGCTCTTCTTTTCCTGCGGTAATTTTTCGAATGCTGAACTAAGCTTCTCTCAATCACTCTTTCCAAAAAGTCATTTTAAAAACGTACGACTCAAGAACGTAAACCTGTGAATTCATCAATCTGGTGACAACTTATGAAAAAACTAATCTCTACATTCGGCCTCCTATGCACCGCTATCTCCGCTCAATCTTTCGCGGAGTCGGTCTACACATTAGATCCGAAGTTATCGAACATCACATTCGCGACCATTAAAAAGCAGTTTATTGTCGAGCCCGCATCCATCAAACCTATGTCTGGAGGACTTACCGAAGAGGGTCAGTTTTCAATAGTATTGGACTTGAAAAGCGTGAGCACCGGAGTCGCTATTCGTGACCAGAGACTGAATGAACTCTACTTTGAATCGATGACTTTTCCTGAAGTGAAGATCTCTGGGAAGGTTGAACCGTCGATGCTATCTGGTGATCCAAAAAGAACAACAGTAGCAGCGGAAGTTACTTTACACGGCGTAACCAAAACGATCGACTTCCCAGTTGTGGTGGTTCCATCCTCAGGGTTTGTCATGGTTAGCTCAGCTTCGACAATCATCGTCAATGGCGCTGATTTTGGGATATCTACAGAGAATCTAAACAAACTTTCAGCGACCGTGGGTGGATTAGCGATTTCCGACCAAATCCCTTTGAGCTTTAACCTACTTTTCGACGAATAATGGGCTTATAACTCTTCCTTTCTGTTCTGCCTCATTTCACATTCATCAATCGTTTAAGAGCGGTGAATGTGAGTGAGAGTACGCGACAACGCAATAAACTGAATTAGGTTTGAATAAACTAAACCAAAATTTCCACTCGATTTCCCCAAGTCGGCCAGATAAACATCCCTCACAAAGTATTAAATTGAGCGTTATATAGGCTCAGAGATGTCGTTGATGTCACATGTCGTTACACAGCATGACGCCTTAAGGCTTTACATCTTGGGCGAGGTAAACAACAATCCCTGAGAACAAATCCATAACATAATGTATTTAGAAATTATGAGTAACACAGAAAACAAAAAATCGAGTCCTCTTTTCGAAGTCGTGTTTAACGTCTTTCTTCCTTCATTCATTTTAATGAAGTTCAGTGGAGATGAGCATCTCGGAACAGGCTTAGCTTTGCTTGTTGCCCTTGCCTTCCCTATTGCTTATGGTGGCATGGAGTTAATCCGCAATAAGAAGTTCAACTTCATCGCTGCGCTCGGCTTTGTAAGCGTGCTATTGACGGGCGGTATTGGTTTCTTTGAGCTAGACACTCGTTGGTTAGCACTAAAAGAAGCATTAATCCCTGGTCTAATTGGTTTGGCGGTTCTTGGCTCAACCTTCACCCGCTACCCGTTTATCCAGAAAGTTATCTTCACACCGGCCCTGTTAAATATCTCTCTTATTGAAGAGCGCCTAAAGCAGTTCGGTAACCAAGCAAAGTTTGATCGTTGTCTAATGACATCCAACTACCTATTCGCGAGTACTTTCGCATTTTCTTCAGCTATGAACTACTTCCTAGCGACTTGGATTGTGACTAGCCCTGCTGGCACCGCTGCCTTTAATGAAGAACTTGGCAAGCTGACACTTTACAGCTACCCAGCAATCGCCATCCCAAGCATGCTGATGATGTTAGGTATTTTCTACTACATTTGGCGTCAAGTTCGCACGATGACATCACTAGAAACAGAACAAATTTTTATTACTAAATAGTTCTGAATTAACAAATCGCTCTGACAGCACAACATGAAGCCCAGCAATTAAGCTGGGCTTCTTTGTTTTTACTCTTTCGTTATCAACGTGATAGATGACAGCTTCGATTTGGATTATGAATCGAACGGGCAACCCTAATGCTCTTTTCTCAAGTAAATTTGGGCAACATGTCTATAAACCAATAATAATCAATGAATTGCATTGATTGAACCGACAGATGCTTTTATAGTCAATTCTGTTGGTTACTTTACAAAGCTCTACCCGCTCACTGACATTATTTCAATTGCTGTTGATAAGATCGCATAAGCTAGGTGCTAAAGGTAGACGCCAGCCGTACTCAATAAGGAATATAGATTATGAACAAATCTCAATTAGTTGAACACATCGCGACTTCTGCAGACATCTCAAAAGACCAAGCAGGCACAGCACTAAATGCGCTAGTTGAAGGTATCTCTACTTCGCTTGCGAACGGTGATGACGTATCGATCCTTGGATTTGGTAGCTTTAAAGTTAACTCTCGAGCTGCTCGCACTGGTCGTAACCCGCGAACCGGAGAAGAGATTCAGATTGCCGCATCAAAGACGCCAGCATTTAAAGCGGGCAAGGCACTAAAAGAGACGTGCAACCTGTAACACAAAAAACACAAGGAAGATTACGATGACGACTAAGGAAAAAGCGAAAACGAGCCGAAGCAAAAAAGCAGGCAAGTCGACTAAAGCGCAAGCCGAAACGCCTAAGACTCGTCAACGCATTGAAGAGCTTCTCGAAGAGCGTGAACTGGCTAAACTGTTAGAACTTTAGTTTATATAAGAACTAAAGTTTAGGTTTAAGCAAGGTGATAGTTTGTTATCGTTCTAATGCCACTGCAGATTTGTAGTGGCATTTTTGATTTAGGAGCAAGCGCCTCTAATAAATAACATTGATACCCCTCCCCACTAAAGCGACAAACACATCTGTCCAAAATCTGAACGCTAAGTAACTGATTGAGTTACATAGCTATACACATCCATACTTACCCAAATCACCTTTTTCACTATCATCATTTTCTTGTTATTGGTGAGATTATAGGAAGGGTTCATGACACGACTATGTTCGAGCAATCCTTCTTCTTTGAGGTGATTATGAATGTCGTTCGCATGGGGATTGAAGCAAATACCCATAAAAATAAGGGTAAGTACAAAGCGATAGTTAAGTTTACTATTCGAGCCCTGTTTTATTATTCAGCTACTCGAAAAATGAGTAATAATTTCAACTCTGAAGAGAGAAAGTTATTATTTATCAAGCAACCCAACTTCCTTTCTAAATTTGTGACTCCCTACTTATGTACTGGCTTTAGCAATAAAGAAAAGATCGATATCTTATCCAAACACTACGACTGGTTTGAAAACACCTTCGCAACAGAAGCTAGACACCAAATCTATAACGAAAGGCTCAATCTTTTAAAACTTGAGATAGATGACAACGTTTATCTGGTTAATCTCAGCTTCGAAAGAAACGCGAGAAAAGAAGGTGAACTGACAATTTCATTGACCAACTCTCAACTCGAAAAAATGTATACCATTTCGTTTACTGTTTTCGACAACAACATCTACATCGGCGGTATACAGGGTGGCGCCAATGACAATGGATTTAGCCGCACATTCACCAAAGCTTTTTACGGTTTAAGACCTAAATCCTTCATGGTAGAAACACTACGACTGCTCGCTATTAACTTGGGTATCGACAATATCTATGCGGTAAAAGAGTCTGGTCATGTCTCGAACTCATTACGCTACGGTAAGAAAAACAAAGACATCAGCCTTAAATACGACAGTCTGTGGGAAGAGCACGATGGACAGGTGCATGATAACTATTTCTATCGTCTCCCGACAAACCCGAACAGGAAAGATCTTGAAGCTCTAAAACGTCAAAAGCGTAAGTTGTATCGCGAGCGTTATGCCTGGCTAGATCTGTATGAACAAGATCTGAAGAACGTAATCAGTCAACACATCCATGATCCTGTTCATTATGCTCATGACAGTTAATTTGGCTAACCTGTACTCGACTCGCTAACGCGTATTACCTTTACTAGCGTGCTTTAGTCTAATCACAGCCCTTGGACCAAACGCTCAATCCCGAGGTGATAGCTTTAAAATAAATATTAGACAATGCTAATTTACATCTTTATAGTATCTAGGTATTTCGAAAACTACTCAATCGCCGGCGACCAGCCAGTACTGATCATTAAGAAGATACAAGCTCTATGCTCGGCAATTTGTATAGTTAAACTTAGAGACAGTAATAGGTAAACGTATGACTAAAATTGTAATCATCGGTGGCGTAGCTGGAGGTGCTTCAGCTGCTGCACGCGCTCGTCGTCTTAGTGAAGAAGCCGAAATCATAATGTTTGAACGAGGACCATTCGTCTCTTTTGCCAACTGTGGATTGCCATACCACATAGGTGGCGATATCGAGGATAGAAGCAAGCTTCTGTTACAAACACCTGAAAGCTTCTTAGCTCGCTTCAACGTTGACGCACGAGTGATGAACGAAGTTACCTCTATTGATCGCACCAATAAAACCGTTACAGTCAAAAATCTTGTTGATGGTAATCACTACAGCGAGAGTTACGACTTCTTATTACTCAGCCCTGGAGCCGGTGCCGTCGTTCCTCCCATCTCAGGAATCGATAACCCCCTCACCCATTCACTACGCAATATTCCAGATATGGATCGCATCATCGAAACAATCCAAATGAATAAACCTGAGCACGCGACAGTTGTTGGCGGTGGCTTTATCGGCTTGGAAATGATGGAAGCGTTTCATCAGCTTGGGATCAAGACTTCGTTGATTGAGATGGCTGACCAAGTAATGACGCCAGTAGACCGGGAAATGGCCGGCTTTGCCCATGCGGAGATTCGTGACAAAGGCATCGACCTAAAACTCGGCGTCGCGCTTGAGTCTGTGAAATATATACCTAACGAACACATCGCAAGTTTTGATTCAGGCGAGAGCGAGAAGCACCAACACATAGAGGGTGAATTAGAATTAACACTTAATAATGGCGAGTCATTAACTACTGATATCTTAATCATGGCTATCGGTGTGCGTCCTGAGACTAAGTTAGCAAAAGAAGCAGGACTTCAAATTGGCGAACTAGGTGGTATCTACACCAATGAAATGATGCAGACTAGCGATCCTAGCATCTACGCTGTGGGTGATGTGGTCGAAGAAAAAGACTTTGTCACAGGTGCACAAACTCTAGTTCCGCTTGCTGGCCCTGCTAACCGTCAAGGTCGTATGGCTGCCGACAACATGCTCGGACGCAATGAAATCTATCAAGGTACACAGGGCACAGCTATCTGTAAGATTTTTGACCTAGCCGTTGCCTCAACAGGGAAAAATGAAAAACAGTTGAAGCGTAAAGGCGTCGACTATGAAAAAGTCTATGTGCATACCGCAAGCCACGCTAGCTACTATCCTGGCGCTGAGATTGTCTCGTTCAAGATGTTATTCGCCCCTAAGACAGGGAAAATACTAGGTGCGCAAGCCGTCGGTAAAGATGGCGTTGATAAACGCATTGATGTTATGGCAGTAGCTCAACGTGCAGGTATGACCGTTGATCAGCTTCAACACCTTGAATTAACCTATGCACCACCTTACGGGAGTGCCAAAGACGTGATTAACCAAGCCGCATTTGTTGCCAACAATATTATTAAAGGTGACGCGACACCTATTCATTTCGATGAGATTGCAACATTAAGCGACAACCAACTCCTACTCGATGTTCGTAACCCTAGCGAACTAGAAAATGGTGGCTTTATTGAAGGCGCAATCAACATTCCTGTCGACCAACTGCGTGATCGAATGAGTGAGCTCCCAGCAGACAAAGAGATTGTAATCTACTGCCAAGTCGGGTTACGTGGTAACGTGGCTTATCGCCAACTCGTCAACAACGGCTTTAAAGCACGCAACTTAATCGGTGGTTATAGAACACTCATGTATGCAAAAGCTTAAGGATTAATACTTAGTCGCCGGTAATGGTGCGCGGACACTTACGGGCTAGTTGCTAGTTGCTAGTTGCTGAGAGAAAGTCGCTCATAAATAGATGCGAGTAGTTAATAGTAAACATTGAAAAACCGAGCTTGGCATTTAAGTAAGTGCCAAGCTCTTTTATTATTCGTAGGAGTCAATAAAAGCTTGCAGTGCTCGCTGATCGACAATTTCTAACCCTTGATCTCCTTTTCTGATGAAACCCTTGTCTAATAGGTCTTTAACCGCTCTTCGATACACTCTGCTCGATGTACCAAATCGTTCTGCTTCTTGATTCACTTTATCGAAACCGCCTAACACAGTGTTAGTCTCGCTTTGAACCAATAAATCATACGCAATATTGTAGGTAATTGAGTGTAAAAGACGGTTAGTGTAAATACCCATAGAGTCTTGATAATCTTCCGCCAATGCAGAGGCAAAGAAGAACATCATCCCCGGATTTTCAAGTAGTGCTTCTGCTAATCTCTGAATGCAAATAACATCAACTTGCATGTGTTCATCAGCCACTACGTTCCACTGACAAGGGGTCTGCGTGAAAAACTCCATCTCACCGAAGATATGGTAATCACAATTCACTTCGCCCAATTGAAAGCGTCGCCCATTAGCCGCCGAAATACTCATAGAGACTCTTCCAGCGGGCACTACATAAAGATACTGAAGCTGCTCACCTTGACGTAGGATTTCATCATTTTGATTGAAGTAACGAGAGTTAACTTGGTGTTGGTAGATGAGATCTCTAAATTCAGAGCTTTTTTGTTCTAAGTAGTTTTTAAAGCGTCCGCTTGAGTATGGTGCAATCTTCATACTTACTCTCTCATTGCATTACTGCTGTTTATATTCAAACGATTGTAACCACTTAAACCACAGGAGAGAACCCAATAAAAAAGCGACGGTCTCCCGTCGCTTTCGTCTTGCATTTATTCAGGCTCTTATTGAGTAATTAATGCTTCCAGTGCCGCTAATGACGCTAGCCGCTCTCCTTGCATCATTACCTCTGCCTCATCGACATATTGCCCAACGCCCTCCTTTACACCTTGTTCGTACAAGACAACATTGTTCAAGATAGAAGCGACATTAAGCCCTCTCAAGCGTCCCACGGTAAGCAGCGCGGATGTTTCCATGTCTGCACCTAAAATGCCTTTGCCATTCCAGTACTGACAAAGCGCCTTCTCGTCATCGGTATAAAAGCTATCGTGTGAGCGCACTGTTCCTAAATAGTAAGGTGTTGACTGCTGCTGCAAGAACCCATCTAGCTCTTTGAGCAGGGAGAAGCTTGCATAAGCGGGATACGACGGTTTAACGTAAGCCGCAGATCCCCCCTCATCACGAACCGCGCCCTCTGCAATAATTAGCTCACCAAGCCCGATATGTGACTGCATTGCGCCTGCAGACCCTACTCGGACAATATGAGTCACACCACAAAACTTAAGCTCTTCTACCGCAATGATCATTGAAGGTGCACCAATGCCCGTGCTGCAAACCGATATCGCTTTACCTTGATATTGACCAGTGAAGATTCGATATTCACGGTTTTCAGAGACCAGTTCAGCATGTTCAAGCAAGTTAGCGATTCGATTCGCTCTATCTGGCTCACCACAAACAATAACTAACGGAGCAATTTGCGTTTCATCAACGCAGATATGAGGTTGCTTTGCCATCTTCACTCCTAAGAAGCCGTTGCTTGAGTTAACGATTTATCACTGTTTCGTTTAGCTGTGCGTGCCCACTCACGAGTACCGTTTGCCGCAATAAACATTAAGATTGCGTATTGAACAGACATTGCGTACACACCCTGCGTCGCATAAATACCAACGCTGATAATGTTAATCACAATCCACAGTATCCAGTTTTCAACATACTTACGTGTCATAAGAACTTGAGCAACAATAGATAGAATGGTCATCGTGGCATCCCAGAATGGGAACGCATCCGGTTCAAGCACTGGCTCCGCTAAATCCGCACCAAATAGATTCAGGCTATCTACCGCGATGTTTGCTAGCGCAAAAAAGAATGGGTCGATGTACATAGTTAACAAAGCAATAGAAATCGCACACGCTACGGCCGTTGCTACTAGTTTATTTTGGCTCAACCAACGAACTTCTAGCGTTTCACCTTGCTCATTAGGACGTGTCCATGCGTACCAACCGTAAATGTTGGCACAGAAGAAGAACAATTGAAGAAGTAGCAGTCCGTATAACTGAATTTGGAAAAAGATAACCGCAAATAAGGTGACATTCAGCAATCCGAACAGGTAGTTAATGGTTTTTTCTTGGCTTGCAAACCAAATACACAACAGACCAAACACGGTGCCGAATGCTTCAATCCAGCTCATTGCGTAGCCATCCCCTATTGGGATATTGACTAAAGTATTGTTGATATCAAGTAGAGCGAATAGGTCCATAGATGTGTCCTTTATTATTTGTTTTAGTGGCACCTATTTTATTGCGCCTCTCCAAATAAAAAGGAGGACATTTGTCCCCCCTAGAATGCATGCGGTCATAAATCAGAATATTAAATCCGGAAAATCAATTTCACGGGAAGATGTCATAGCCCTCCCACAGTCTCGAACTCGAAACTCCAGCACCAGAACAGCCCCCTTCCAAAAACGAAATTTTAGCTTACTGGCTTAACGCCGATATCGCATTGACGGTTACGTTTGAGAAGCGCATGATTTTATCTTGAGCAGAATCGTTGTCTGGCGTGTTAACCGTGTAATCGCCCCAAAACTCGTTCTGTGCAACGTACTCAATTGAATGGCAGGTCACATGAATAAAGTAATTATGTTAGTAATGGGGCTGCTTTTTACCAGTCGATTGTTTGCCAGTATTGTGCCACATGTTGGTCAGCTTGAGCATGATGCGCCTATTCTCCTTCGCTCGGCATTGATTGTGGGAGTTGCGGCTTACGCGGTTTGGAGTGCATTCAAATACTTCAAAAAGACCAAGGCCTCTGGTTCAGATCAACTGTAACGGCGAAAGTCCAAAAGCTTTTGAATATGCCTCTAATTTCGATTACTGATCTGCGAAATAATCGACCAAGATTTTACGCCACTTTCGTGACTCACGAATCTTCGACAGGGCGCGGTTAATCTCTTCTTCGTACACGTTATTTTCAGTGATTATGAAACCGTAGTTGGACTTTTATAACTGATAAAACAACACCGCTATACCAAGCTTAAGTTTGATAGCTAGAAACTGACATAAACTGACTTTGTGCCGACGAACATAACTTTCCGCACTGAGTAATTTGGCTTTCTAGGAAGTAGATATTACGTCTACTTTTCACCCACTGGGCACGAACTTCCAGTTCTTGACCAATCAAAATCGGATGATGAAAACGAGAGGTTAAACTCACCGTCATCGCCTTGATATCATTCTGAAATAGACAATGCAACATCGCGCTGTCATGCAGTGTAGTGACAATGCCACCTTGCATGATGCCATCGTAGCCCTCAGCTTTATCTGTTGGTACAATCTTGGCTCTGGTTTTATATTTAGCTACTGCCTCATGCTTAGTTAAAGTGTCATGCTCGCCAATAGCTTCAAAACAAATGGCACTGTCGTTGAAAAAACCTTGGCTGCACACTTGGCAACGCCGATGATTGTGTGGAATGAAAACCTTCATACTTACCTTTACCCATAGATTGCTAGAGATTGATATGGCTCGACCAAAAAAACATCGCCAGTTGTGTACCCGTACGGCTTACTCTTGTTTTAAGCCCAATGGTGTTCCTATGGACGAGCTTCATAAAGAAGAATTGCTATTGGAAGAGCTCGAAGCCTTGCGCTTGGCTGATCAAGAAGGCCTGAGCCAACTTGAAGCAGCTGAACAAATGCAGGTGTCTCGCCAAACGTTCGGCAACATCATCAAGCGTGCACGAGCTAAAGTCGCCAAGTGCATCGTCAATGGCCACGCATTGGTGATTCAAAGCAGTTAACTCACCTGTTAGCCAGAAGTTATTTAACTTAGCGAGCGAGAACTCTTGATGCTTAGCTCGATACTTAGCTTGATGGCTCAGTAATCTGATATAGCTTTCTACTTTGCCCTTCACACACATCCTCGCAATTGCATTCACGCTCAATATCTAACTGCGCCAATCCTCCACAACTGCCTTTGATTGGCTTGCGCGAAAAAATCACGCCTATCGCCATCAATGTAACGACTCCGACAAACCCCAATAGCGTCAACAAAAAGGTCATTGTCGGAACCCTCGAATAGCACCTAGCTGATTAGGCTGTACCATTAGAATCGAAGCTTGTTTTTTGTGCCCGTTTTCGCCGCACGTTTTATTGCCACACCCACTATTTCTCGGCTCGCGACCATAATCGAGATCGGTCACTTCCCGTAGATTGTCGAAATCCAAAGCCCCGATTTCTGCCTTACCTGTCGATGCCAAGACTCGAATATCGTTATTGAACAAGTGCGCCAGCATCTTCTTACCAATATAACGAACCACCACAGATTTCACATCGTAAGAACGGAGAACCGAAATCCATTGCTTCTTTTTATTGCAAGAGGTGTCGGAGTCAATCAAAGGAACAATCTGTTTTATCTGTCGTTGTTCATCGACAATCGCGATCTGTGGGGAACGAGCAAAGTGGTTGCCAACATGAAGGTCGCGACAAGGTACTGCGTATAACATAGTAACTTCCTGTTATTGATGATCAGGAGTTCAGCATACGCCCCATTATTGGCATATGCCAATAACTATCATGTGAAAAATAAGATTTACTGGATCGATAACTAAGATCACAAGCACCCAAACTTAGCGTCATCTTCAGCCTATCTCAGTTACCTTTCAAATAACCATATATACTAGGGGGTAGTATTTTTACTGGGGGTATTTTTTGCGTTGTTAATGCCTGTTATCAAGAGCCAAGCTCAAACCCATTACAAAAAGGCCTCGCACAACCGAGAGCTTAATCGACTATTCAACGTCACACACTAGTCTGAATAATGTCGAATTAGGGATCAATCAAAGATGTTTATAGGAAAAATAGGTTGGATTGAAAATCAAGAATTGCAGTCGGCTTCAATGTAAACAAGCTTATAATTTGAAGTGAACAACGCATCGAGTTGTTATAATATAACATCACACTAAATTACCATCATTTCTCATGAAACAGCCATTTATTCTAATCGATGTCATCAATCGCCTCTCCACACGCTATGTAAGCCGTTTCTCGACATGCTTTCGCTCTCTCAAGGGCTTGACTGTTGGCCTAGCATTATTGTGTTTTGCGCCAAATCTATATGCCCACCCTCACTCTTGGATAGAGATGAAAACTCATATTGAGGGAGAGAATGGCATGATCACCGGTCTCTCTATGGAGTGGTCTTTTGATGCAATGACCTCGATGTACATGTTGGATGGAGAAGACGTCTCTGCCGATACAGAAACTGAAACATTCAAAAAGCTCGCTGCGTCTGTAATCGAAAACATGATGTACGAGCACTACTTCACGTACTTTTATGATGGTGAAGAGCCCATCAAATATCAGGTGGTTGAGAACGCAAAGTTTGAGCGTGATAAAGCCAAGATGGTTCTAACATTTGACCTACCACTTTCTAAACCTAAGCCTGTGACACGAAACTCGCTTCGCGTATTGATTTTTGACCCTAGTTACTTTGTCGACATGTCGTGGCTATCCAACAGCGACGTGACATTGTCACCTGAACTAGCAAGACAATGCCATTTAGAATTAATCGAGCCTAACCCGACGCCAGAGCAAATGAGTTATGCAATGTCTTTACCTGTCGATGCAGATCCAGATAACACGCTAGGCCAACTGTTTACACAATCGGTTGAGCTTCATTGTGCGGCGGTTCCCGCTTTTTAGTCGCAGTGATTCGTTTCAGCCTTTAAGTCAGCGTCTAGCTGATTAAGCATGGCAACTAATTAACAGAAAGATTTCAGATATAGGTTCTTGTTAAATGAAGAAAAATCAATCCAAAATCAATCACTACCTCATTGGTGCTGGCGCGTTCGTGCTTATTGCTATTGGTGCGTATCAACTGTGGTCCATGTGGCCATCGTTAGTTATCTCTAGCATTCAATGGCAAAGAGAAGTCAATTCAGAACTTGCAGACCTGCTCTATGAAGCTAAATCCAACCCTTGGGGCGCAGGCAGTTACCTTATCGGGTTCAGCTTTATCTATGGCATGCTTCATTCTTTGGGGCCTGGGCACGGCAAAGTTATCGTGTCGACTTACTTAGCGACTCACCCAACCAAAGCCAAGGCGAGTTTAGTGCTTACGGTCGTCTCCGCTTTTTTACAAGCATTGGTCGCAATCTTACTAGTAAGCGTGTTGCTGTGGGGCTTTAGTGCTTCCATGCGAGTAGTGAATGACAAAGCGAATATGTTTGTTTCATTAAGCTTTGCCTTAGTCGCGGTCGTCGGCGCACTTATATGTTGGAAGGCTTTGAAAAACATCTACACCGCTATGCGTAAGCCTAAGCTGAAAGTGAAAGCCATCACTACACTCGCAACAGACACAGCTGCGACAATTTCAGCGCGTTCGCCAATGGCACTTCGTTCATCAATATCAGCCCCTTCTCCGATAATCGACGCTACTAGCACAATGCAAGCCGCAGCTAACACTCATGCAGATCATTCTCATGCCGACTGTGGGTGCGGCCACCAGCATGTAGCCGATGCAGACGCAATCAACAAAGCCTCAACGCTCCGAGAATATGCTGGAATTATAGTGACGATTGGCGTAAGACCGTGCACCGGAGCCATCATGGTACTGCTTTTCGCAAACATGGTTGGCCTATATTGGATGGGTGTTGTCAGTGCTTTTGCCATGGCGATTGGTACTGCTTTCACAACCTCGACGATTGCTATAATGACACTAACAGGCAAGAACTTGGTAAAACGCTATTTGGCAGCAGGTAACAAGAATAACAGTGCTTCACTAAAAGCCGCAGGTCATTATTTACAGCTATTCGGTGGTGTTTTACTTGTCTTAATTGGCTTGTTGCTAATGAGTGGACAAGACAGCGGTATGTCGCCTGTTTTCACTATGTAGCGAACGATGTAATAACAAACCTCAGTTTATTGCGACCTTTACCATTTTTACTAAAAAACACTAGCCCTTATCTCTCAAATCTGAATTAACAGCCACATAATTTCTACTAACCTAACTTTGCACAGCCAGTTAGGTTAGTAGTCAGCCATTCAGAACAGCGCGCTCTATGTAGTTCTGTAACAAACCTACATCCAACTTTGATTTTCCTATTCTTAGCTACTCTTTCATAAACTAACTTAGATTGTTCTAACAATATTAGAGCACTATCCCCCTCCTTTTGAAAATAAGGACATAACTTCCGCAATCCAGAAACTACGATCGCACTCTTCCTATTTTGAAAAAAAATAGAGCAGCAGTTTTATCAATTGAGTAACAAGCCGAAATTATACCCAATAAATTTCACATCAAACTCCAAGCCTTTACCTTACAACTACAGATAGAGCTTTCTTCAACCAAATTCTTGGATAACCTATACTCAAAGGTAAACAAATGAAACTATACATTCCGAGCGCCACGCTCAGTGTTTTGTTACTTTCTCCGAGTTTCGCGAGTGCCGAAGATATACCTGATTCACACGAATTGCGTAATTTCTCGATGCGTTCACAAAGCTCTGGGATAGCCCCACCGCAAGAAGTACTCGGCGTTTATGTTGTCAATTCTGGTCCTGGTCTGGATACCGGTTGTACCTATGCTTCTGGCGGACCTCTACTTATCTCTTTACCTGTTCCTATGGTTGTCAGCCCCAACGTTTTACAAAGTGACGGGAGAATTGCCCCAAGTAAACTGGGCGATATGCAGCAAAAAGGCGTTCTCGGTTCTAACGCAAGGATTAGCATGCCGGTCTTCGACATAGACTCCAATGCCAACGTCAGTAATATTGCTCCAGAAATAGATGTCGTATCTTTTAACGGAAAGTCTTTAGGTACGCTGCAAGGCTCTGATAACCGCTGGACGGATACTAACCTTCAAGTCGATATCAGTGATATCAAGTTCGGCCAAAACAATGAGATTCGCGTCGATATTGATACTGGCAATACGGGAGACAACTGGTGTATGTCTGTCGATTGGGTCTCAATCGAGTTTGATGTTGCCATTCCTGTGATTCTTGCTCATGGCATTGCTGCACAATCAGACACTTGGGATGATGATACGGCTCCAGGCGTGCTTTCTACACTTGATGACTATGGCATTCGTTATACTCGTTTCTCTGCTGACAAAAATGGAACCACAGCGACTAACGCTAATATCTTGAACAACAAAACTCAGGGTTTTCTCGATGAGTTGAAATCCGACAAAGTTCACGTCATTGCACACAGTAAAGGCGGGCTAGATACCCAAAACCTCAAAGCACTTAGCCCTTCCTTTGAGATAACCTCCCTTTCTACTTTCTCCACACCTCACCTTGGTAGCGTCGCAGCAGATTTGTCGGTGATAAAAATGGACCACTACGCCGATATCTACAGTTACGTCAGTACCGATCCAAATAATTACGCTGGCAAGTACATGCAACTCCCAAATATTCCGTTTGCGGGTCCTAAAATGCCTGGTATCCGTGATCTAACAACGGATACAGCATCAAACGCGATCCAAATGCGTACTCGCGGCAATATTGCAAATACATTTTCTATTGGGGCAAATGCCGATCTCAACCAAGACGGTGTTATTGAGAAAGATCCTGATATCGTTGGCCTATTCCCATGGGGATCGCGTTGGGCAGGCGCTAAGAAGCTTTAGTTCTGCGGCCTACCTCGATACTCAAACTCAATCGGTCACAATGCCAAGTGTGCATGGACCACAAGCTCATCCAATCACCATAGTCAGTTACCAAGCCATTCAAACAGTACCGCAAGAAAATGATGTTGTTGTGACCTTGGCAAGCGCTAACCCAAGTTATACCAATGCATTGGGTAACGTATTGACTAACCACTCAACAATGAAAACGGGACAAAACGTTGAACGTTTTCTACAACAAATTATTTCAATGCGCTAAGGAGTGGCCACAATGAAATTCATCAAGCAATTAGTGATGGTGTTCAGTCTTTTCTGTACCTTCATCACACCGGCTATCGCCAGTAATACAATACCCGTTGGGATGAGTACAAGCACGACACTATCTCAACCAGTGACTAGTAACGATAACGAAGTCACAATGCTATTTACCATCGACAAAGCGGAAGCCCTAAAAGCAGAAATCATCGTGCCGTTGGATGATGCAACCGTATATTTAGTCAAGCCTAACGGGCAAGTCGCAACATCATCCAATGATGTGCAAGCGAACATACTTTCAGGTGACACACAAAGTCCGCCGCTACCGGGCAGCTATTTATTTTTGCCTGAAGTAACTAACCCTGAACCTGGCGAATGGAAGATCGTCGTTGATTTTCCAAACCCAAGTTACAACACAGTAATTATTGCTCAGGTTGCGATCCAATCCCCTATTGCGTTTGGCATGGCGATAGCTGCAAACCAATTTGTGGTCGGTGAACCAGTTCCCGTTTCTGCATTACTGACAAACAAAGGGAATCCAATCACAGGTGCCCAAACCAGCGCAGTGATCATTGATGAAGCTGGAATAAAAACACGCCTGACGCTTAAAGATGAGGGTGTCAATTTCGATGCTATTGCTAAAGATGGTGTCTACAGCAATATTTTCGTTCCACCCGCTGAAGGGGATTATCTAATTGAAGGCATAACGTCTTTTGAAGAATATGGAACAACTATCACTCGCCAGACAAGTAAAAAAATCCACGTACTACCCTCTGACATTGAATTTGTCAGCCTCTCACTCGCTCCACTGTTTTCCTCTGAAGGCTGTGTTATTGCCTTAGAGCAGCGCTTGGAACTTGATGTTAAATCCGCGGGGGATTTTGCCATTCATGGTTACCTCACCGATGGAATTGACGAGCTGAACACAAGCAAACGTCTGCAACTCAAACCTGCGAAGCAAATCGTCACTCTACAGTACTCAACTGAAGATATTTTTGGCGCGTTTGATTCAGCGTCTACTTTGACCTCCAACCCGACGATCATCTACGCAATCACTCAAGATGACATACGAATTTCAGCCCCTCGAATTCAGTTTGAAGAATTTATTGATTTAGCATCTTTTGAGCGTTGCCGCGAACCGATTGAAGTCACGGGGAGTTTAGTCACCACACCGACTATGTCGCAAGATGGAACCTACATTGATTCGCTGAGTTTTGAGTTTCCTATCCATGTTACGCGCAGTGGAACTTACACAGGTTCGGTAAATATCGTTGGTGCAGCCGGAGAGTATTTAGAGCTAGTGAGTTTCCAAGAACCGCTTGAGGCTGGCGAAAACACCATCAAGTTTACCGTTCCTGGTGACACGTTTAAGCAAGCCGATGGTCCTTCTGAACTGAACGCACTGCTAATCTACAGTGGCGTTGACTCCTATCGACAAGGAGTTCTCGGTCAAACTCCACCATACCAAGCCTCTGATTTCAGTCCGCCAGTGAATGTGACCCTCCCCTCTAACCTATTCGGTTTGGAAAGAGAAAACTGGCAAGCAACCCCGGCAACACATGTCACGCAACATCGTGTCGGTGGTTACTTAAGAGCGGGGGCTTCAATCCCATACGACTACGAAACACTAGCGAGTTTTGACTTAAGTGAGGTTCGAGGGAAAATTAAACAGGCAACGCTTATTGTTGATTTCGGAGATTCAACTCTTCAATTTCCATTCAACAATGTAACTGCGCATATCGTTAATCAAACTTGGTCTCCAAACACACTGGATTACGACACGTTCTGTGAGTCTTTTACAATATGTGCAGCATGGAGTAATCCACTCACTACATTCAACAACGTAGAAGCCGGTCAAACGCTTAGGTTTACCAACTCTAAACTATTAGAAGCATTAAATGAGAAGAGAGTGTCTGGGTTGAACAAACTAGATATTGCTCTTACCTCTTCTCCCTATGAAAGAAGTTTCTTCATTAACGTTAAGCAGGTGTCATTATTCATCGAGTACTGATCCTAAAACTGAAATAGAATAAGGCCATGCCCAAGGTATCGCTTTGGGCATGGCCTCTCAGAGTGAACAGTGATGAACTTTGCAAGCTTCATATGTTTATTCTGTTAGAGCACCCTCAACAGCAGTGATAAAGCACACTAATCACTATAGACTCCATCAACCAACAAAATGAGATCGAAGTTTTATCCAAAAATGCCAGTAGTCCCAACAACCGGGTGACTCCACAGGTCTATCCATCCCATCACCAATTTTTTAGGTGACTTTAAAGATGCCCCTACACTAGTCTGATAGCTAAAGTTAGAATAGACCCGTTAAGTATCATCGATTTACAAAACAGAGCCAAAATATCTAAATAAAAACAGTGAGAAGCGATACAATAATCAAGTTGCAAAATTGCAGCGTGGGACACCTGCCCACTGACAGCCCATTCACAGAGAACCATAAAGTAGCCTCACATGTCTAAAGAACCCGGTTTCACTACAGAATACAAACTCGACAAGACGTTTTTCGCGGAGTGTTATGATCAAACTAGCCTTCCGACTCAATTTCCAAAAGCCTACTTAAAAGGAATACTGTTTCTTATTTTTGGTGTGGTTCTGCTGGAGTTTGAACTATTACCTAACGGCTATGTTGGCTGGTTCTTTATTGTTTTGAGTGTGATTGAAGCATTCAGTGTGTACTGCAAAAGAACCTGGTGGTTATGGCGACAAAAAATCAGCTCAGGCGCAGGCAGCAAAATTGTCTTTCAAGGTGACGCTAACGGAGTAAGTTACAAAAACCACAAAGCGACCAACACCATCGCGTGGAGTGACATCGACCAACTTGAGCAGACCGATCTTGGTTTTATCCTGCATATCGGTAAACAGCGCCAATATGTGAGTAAATCTTGTTTAAACGATGAAGCTATTGCCTTCATGATTGAACACCACGCCGCATCAAAAGCGAAATAACACCAATAAATGCCTGCTGATTTAGCAGGCATTTTTCTATCACTTTTAATTCTACGTATCGAATTACCGGACAATAACAATGAATACCGTGTACCAAATCAGTGATTGCCACCTTTCCGATGAATCCAGCTATGAGAACCTGCGCAGAGCACTGGAATACGTCAACAAAAACACGGCATGCAAGACCATCTTTCTGACTGGTGATATTTGTTGTAACCCAAAGTCTGGCGACTACGTTCGATTAGAGGCATTCATTAGGCAACACATTAGCGACCAATCCATTTACGTGATTGCGGGTAATCATGATGACTCTCGCTTAATGCGCACAGAGCTAAAAGGCTCGACGATTTATGTCACCGACAAAGCCACCATCGGTGAACGAGAGTTTGTGTTCCTAGACTCAAGCTTCAAGCCGCTAGACAGCCGCCACCCACTTGGTTCAGGGCGTATTGATAACCGCGGCATGGCTCAGCTAAAACAACAATTGAGAAAGGCCAATGATCCTATCGTGGTTGTTCACCACCCTGTCATTCCAGTCGGTGCAGATTGGATGAAAGCGATCCGCCTAGAGAACGATACTGATGTGATGAAAGTGCTTCGAAAATATCGCGTTCGTGACGTGTTCTGCGGTCATGGCCATGATGAAATAACAGCGACACAGCAAGGCATAACTCAATATATGGCCCCGTCGACAGCCTATGGCTTTGACCACTCGATCAATGAATACAATCGCAGCGAGAAGATAGGATTAAGTCGAATCTCGTTCTGTACTGATTCCATCAACTACCAAGCTGTCTATTTTTGAACCCTATCTTACTGTCTTAAACCTCATAGATTAGCTTTCAAATAAACCAAACTATATAGAGCTATGCGAATAGAAGAGGCTTGCGGCGATTCAATTTATCAATCTGTGATTGAAGCCCACAACCCAACTTCCACAACGGGTCAACGTTCAGTAGAAGAAATTACCTGGTTAGCACTGATGACTGTAAAACAAATGCACGATTTAGTTCGGCGCAATCTCGAAAACGAAGAGCTCGAAAACTAAAAGTTTGAAAAAGAATTATCTAGAAAACAGAAAGCTTGAAAGCTGAATACGTAGGATTATCGCCCCACTCTCACAAGTGACCAGAGCCTTGCAAACGTTATTACCCTAAGGTTTGCTAGCAAGGTCTTTGTGATTGATAATAAAAGCAATATAGGCGACAGTCCGCAATTCGAGCTTCTTCTGGTTGTATTGGTACTTTAACTATTGGTTATCTTGGAGGCGCAACTCTGAGCTTTTTGCCTCGTTTAGTTCGACAGTATATTGCTGAAAACCCCAATATTGATGTTGATCTTGTTGAGATGACGGCTTCTGAACAGATCGAAGCTCTGGACAAACGAGAGATCGATATTAGCTTCTCTCGCCCACTGCCGAACCTGCTTGTTGATGATTACACCTCGGTGACGATTTATACAGATAAGCTTGTTGCTGTTTTGCCCGTCACCCACGAGTTGGCTAAATACACCACCATTCAAATAAAACAACTGCAGCAAGACCCTTTCATCTTATTTGAACGTGAACAAGCGGTAGGATTATTTGACTCCATCATTACTCAATGTGACCTATCTGGATTCTCTCCAAATATAAAAAAACAACCCAACAACATGCAAACCGTGTTAACCCAAGTCTCTTCTGGCTTAGGTGTATCTATCGCACCGCATGCAATTCGTGATTTACGCAGTGAGGGATGTGTATTTGTTAATCTTGAATCTGTGGACGTACAAAGGCTTTGTTTCCTAATTGGA